>JASLSL010000365.1 GCA_030743445.1 Alphaproteobacteria bacterium | reverse complement strand
CGACGCACGGAATGGCAAGGGTGCTGATCGACACAACGCCGGCCGGCAACTTGCGGACCAGTGTGAACCAAATGTAGTGACAGACGATCATCGGCACGAAGGCGGAATACAGCACCGCGGTCCAGCCGCGCGGCGTCAGTTGGCTGAAATCGGGTATCGGGCTGGCGGCGAGCATGCCGATCAGGATCGGAATGCCGCCGATCAGAAGCTGCCAGCCGGTCAGGATGATCGTCGGCGTCTTCCAGTCGCGGCGTTTGATCGCGACGGTTCCGGCGGCCCAGCTGATCGACGCGCCGAGCATCAGCGCCGCCCCCAGCGGCGCCGCGCCGAGCGTCCGGATTTCCGGGCCGATCAGGACCACGATCCCGGCGAGCCCAACAAGTAGACCGACGGCCCGCCGCCTGGTGATCTCCTCGCCGAGGAAGATGCGGCCCAGGATCACCGCCCAGAGCGGCATGGTGTAGACGATAATCACCGCCCGTCCGGCATCCATGTTCAACATCCCGAAGGCCACGAGCATCTGAAAGGCGCTGATGTTCAGCAGGGCGGCGATTGCCAAGGCGCCGCGATCGCCCGGCGCCAGATAGAGCCGGTGTCCGAGCGCGAACCGGCCGATCGTCAGCAGCCCGATCGACCCGGCCGTGACGCACATAACGCGGAACGTCCACGGCTCCAGTTCGCCGACCGCGATTTTGATCGACGGGAAGTTGACGCCCCACAACAGCGTCAGGATCGCGACCAGCGCGATGCTGCCGGCTGACACCGACGCGCCGTCGCTTTCGGAGGGCGGCGCGGGTTTGTCGTCGGTCGTCACGTTGCGGGAGTCCTCGTTTCGGTTCGAGCGCTTGGCGCGAAATCGGCGCGAGCCTATATGTAGGGATCACGGGGTCAAGTCCGCGCTTCCCGGGGTCGGCCATGGCAATTCTTCGAACGAGGTGGTGAGTTATGGCACGATACGACATATCCGGTGAGGTCAACGTCCTGATCGTCGTCGATCCGCAGAACGACTTCTGTCCGGGCGGCGCGCTGGCGGTGCCCGAGGGCGATGCGGTCGTGCCGCTCGCCAACCGATTGGCGCGTGCGTTCGACAACGTCGTCCTGGCCCAGGACTGGCACCCGCCGGGGCACAAATCCTTTGCCTCCTCGCACCCTGGCAAGGCGCCCTACGAGGTGGTCGAGATGCCCTACGGGCCGCAGGTGCTGTGGCCGGATCATTGCGTCCAGGGGACCGAGGGGGCGGAAATCCACGCGGGCCTGGCGATTCCTCACGTTGCGCTGGTAATCCGCAAGGGCTTTCGCGCCTCGATCGATTCCTATTCGGCGTTCTTCGAGAACGACCACGAGACGCCGACGGGGCTGACCGGGTATTTGCACGGCAGGGGGCTCGGCCGAGTGTTCCTTACCGGCATTGCGACCGATTTCTGCGTGCAGTACTCGGCCCTCGACGCGGTAACGGAGGGCTTCACGGCAGTGGTGATCGAGGATGCCTGCCGCGGCATCGACCTCGACGGCTCGCTCGCGGCGGCGGTGACGGCGATGCGCGACGCGGGCGTGGAAATCGCCCAGTCCGTCGACGTGATCGACTAGCTCTGGGTCGCCAGCTTCAGCGCCGCTTCCCTCGCCGCCGGGGTGACGTCGGCGCGGGCGCGGGTGATCTCGATCCCGACGCTTGCGGCCTCGGCGAGCGCATGGAGCTTCTCGACCCTGACCGTCGCCCGCTCGACCCGCTCGTCGGCGAGGCACATGGCGGCGATCTGGTCGGCCAGGGTCTCGACCAGCTTGACGTGGCCGTTGGCCGAGAGGTTGCGGATGCCGTCCACGATGCGCTCGTAACAGACCACTTGGTTGTAGTCGTCGGCCGCGAAATCGGCCGGCTCGCGCGCCACGAGATCGATATTGAGGCGCACCGGCTGGGCCTGCTCCTTCTCGTGCTTGTGGATCCCGACGGTCCACGGCACCACGAGGTCGCGGATCAGGACGCGGTAGAGCCCGTCCTCGGCGAAACTCAAGTCGATGGCGCCGCTCGGGCGCGGGTCGGGTTGTCCTGTCACGGGGCCGAATTCCAATTCCCGGGCTATCCCGCCTTGTGGGGGACGGGCACCGGGACACCTACCATATCCTGTGCCATATTGCGCGCGGAATTTCGCCGCTGGAGGGTTTCCCCGTGCGTCTCGAAGAGCGGTTCAAGTGGGGTACGCGCACCTATGTGATGGGTATCCTCAACGTCACCCCGGACTCGTTCTCGGGCGATGGCCTGATCGGGGAGGGCGAGGCGCTCGAGCGTGCCATGGCGCGGGCCGAGCGCTTCGTTGCCGCGGGGGCGGATATCCTGGATGTCGGCGGCGAGAGCACTCGCCCCGGCGCCGAGCCGGTCGGGGCGGACGGCGAGGCCGCACGCGTCCTGCCGGTGATCGAGGCGCTGGTGGCGGCGCATCCCGGCGTGGTCGTCTCGATCGACACCTTCCGGTCAGAAGTCGCCGCCGCCGCCCTCGATGCCGGGGCCGAGATCGTCAACGACGTCTGGGCGCTCAGGGCCGATCCGGACATGGCCCGGCTCGCGGCCGAGGTCGGGGCGCCGGTCATCCTGATGCACAACCGCAGCAAATCCAACGATATCGACGTCGACGCCCGGCTCGGCGGCGAATATCGCGGCGCCGACTACGACCACCTGCTCGACGACATCGCGGCCGAGCTCGGCGAGCTTGCCTCGGCGGCCGAGGCGGCGGGTATCGCGCGCGATCAGATCGTGCTCGATCCCGGTATCGGCTTCGGCAAGACAGCGGTCCAGAACATGGCGCTGCTGAACAATCTCGACCGGCTGAAGGCATTGGGCTATCCGCTGCTGATCGGGCCGAGCCGCAAGTCCTTCATCGGCAAGGTGCTCGACCTGCCGGCCGACGAGCGCATCGAGGGCACGGCGGCGGCACTCGCCATCGGCATCGCAAGGGGGGCCGATATCGTCCGGGTGCACGACGTCGAGGCGATGGCGCGGGTCGTGCGGATGACCGACGCGATCCTGCGGGCGCCGGCCGCCGGCGCCCGGGAACCGTCGCCGGGGGCGGCCTGATGGTCGACCTTTGCATCGCGCTCGGCAGCAATATCGGCGATCGGCTCGAGAACCTGAAACGGGCGCTCACCAAGCTGGAATCGGTGGCGAAGCTGACCGCGTGGTCGCCGGTCTACGAGACCGCGCCGCAGTATGTGACCGACCAGCCGGCCTTCCTCAACATGGCGGCGCGCGGGGAAACCGAATTCAAGCCGCGTGAGATGCTGGACAAGTTGAAGGCCTTCGAGCGCGAGCTCGGCCGGACCGAGGGCGAGCGCTACGGGCCGCGGGTGATCGACCTCGACATTGTGTTCTACGGCCAGATGGTGATCCATGAGCCGGGGCTGTTTGTGCCGCATCCGCGCATGGCCGAGCGCGACTTCGTCTTGCGCCCGCTCGCCGACATCGCCAACGACTGGGGGCACCCGGAAACCGGCAAGTCGCCGAGCGAAATGCTGGCCGAGCTCGGCGGGGGCGCCGACATCGTTCCCTTTCCGCTCGAAGTTTGAATCCGGCGGCCGGCGACTGGCCTAGAACCGATCTTCGGGCAGGGCCATCACGCTGTCCGCACCCTCCATGATCTCCGCCGCCAGACCCGCCGCCTGCGGCAGCACGTGCTCGGCGTAGAACCGCGCGGTCACCAGCTTCGCCTCGTAGAACCCGGCGTCGCCGTTGGCGGTTTGGCGGCCCGCCTCGGCGGCCCGCGCGGCGCGCGCCATCATCGCCCCGCCGGCGACGGTGCCGAACAGCTTGAGGTAGGGTGTGGCACCCGCATAGGCGCGGGCGGCGTCGGTCCCGCCCTCGGCGACCAGCCAGTCGGTCGCGCGCTTGAGGGCGTCCGCCGCGGGCCCGAGATTGCGCTTCAGCGCGGCACAATCGTCGCTACCGTCCTCGAGATCGGCGATCGTCGCGGCGAGATCGTCGAGGAATTCGCCCATCGCCGCGCCCTTGTCGCGCAATACCTTGCGGCCGACCAGGTCGCGCGCCTGGATGCCGTTGGTGCCCTCGTAGATCGGCGAGATGCGGGCGTCGCGATAGAACTGGGCGACCCCGGTCTCCTCGATGAAACCGGCGCCGCCATGGACCTGGATCGCGAGCGAGGTCAGCTCGATGCCGAGATCGGTGCTCCACGCCTTGCAGATCGGGGTCAGCAGCTCGAGCCGCGATTGCGCGGCGCGGCGCGCCTCGTCGTCCGGGTGGCGACGCGCGGCATCCAGCGTCGCCGCGGTGTCGTAGGCGACCGCGCGCATCGCCTCGATATAGGCCCGCATGGTCATCAGCATGCGGCGCACGTCCGGGTGGCGGATGATCGCGACCCGGTCGGATCCGCCGGCGTCGTCGGTGCCTTGGATTCGCTCCAGCGCATAGTCGCGCGCTTTCTGATAGGCGCGCTCGGCAATCGCCACGCCCTCGAGCCCGACGCTGAGCCGGGCGTTGTTCATCATCGTGAACATCGCGCGCAGCCCCTGGTTCTCCTCGCCGATCAGGGTGCCGACCGCACCCTCGTTATCGCCAAAGGCCAGGACGCAGGTCGGGCTGGCGTGGATGCCGAGCTTCTCCTCGACCGAGACGCAGCGCAGGTCGTTGTGCGGCCCGAGGCTGCCGTCCTTGTTGACCAAGTGCTTCGGCACCAGGAACAGCGAGATGCCGCGCGCCCCAGGTGGTGCCTCCGGCGTGCGTGCCAGCACCATATGGACGATGTTCTCGGCCATATCGTGCTCGCCGTAGGTGATAAAAATCTTCTGGCCGCGGATCAGGTAGTGATCTCCGTTCGGCTCGGCCTTGCATTTCAGCGCACCGACGTCGGAGCCGGCATCCGGCTCGGTCAGGTTCATCGTCCCGGTCCATTCGCCCGAGATCAATTTGCCGAGGTAGGTCGCCTTCTGCGCCTCGGTGCCGTGTTCCTGCAGCAGCTCGACCGACCCCTGGGTCAGCATCGTGCAATGCGACCAGGCGAGGTTGGCGGACTTCCACATCTCCTGCACCGCGGTCGCGACCAACCATGGCAGTCCCTGGCCGCCGTAATCGGGATCGAAGGCCAGCGTACTCCAGCCGCCCTCGACGAAGGCGCCGTAGGCCTCGGGGAAGCCTTCCGGCGTCCGCACCACGCCGTTCTCGAAGGCGACTCCCTCCTTGTCGCCCGAGTAGTTAATCGGCGCGATCACCTCGGACGCGACCTTGCCGGCTTCCTCCAGGATCGCGTCCACCGTCTCCTCGGTCGCTTCCTCGAAGCCGGGCAGCGCCGCCACCTTCGCCAGCAGGCCGAGTTCCTTCATCACGAAGGCCATGTCCCGGGTCGGTGCGTTGTAGGGGATCATCGAACGGCTCCGTTTCCTCGCACCTACAGTACCTTTTCCGGATTCATGATGCCATCCGGGTCGATCGCCGATTTGAGCCGCGCCATGAGATCGAGTTCGAGCGCCGATTTGTAATGCGGCAGCGCGGCGCGCTTGTACTGGCCGATGCCGTGCTCGG
>JASLSL010000364.1 GCA_030743445.1 Alphaproteobacteria bacterium | reverse complement strand
ATAGGCATCGGCGATATGCGATTTTGCCCGGGACTCCGCCAATCTCGAACCGGGACCCGGCCTCCAGACACGAAACGGGAGCGATCCATTTGCCTGTTATTTGATCATGTCCGAGCCTTCGCGAAATCGTCGTGACGAGCTAATTATTCTTTAGTATCAATAGATTAACAGGATAAATGGAGAGCGAGGAGGGGTGGCACACGGCTTGCGGATAGGGGGTGTGTGCAACACAGCCTTCGCATGGGAGAACATTCATGACAAATCTGTTTAAGGCGGCCCGCGCCACGCTCGTGGCGGGCGCGATGACGGCGACGTTCTTCGCCGCTGCCGCCAATGCCGCCGAAACCATCAAAGTCGGTGTCCTTCATTCCCTGTCCGGGACCATGGCGATCAGCGAGACGACGCTGAAGGACACGATCCTGATGATGGTCGACGATCTCAACAAGAAGGGTGGCTTGCTCGGCAAGAAGGTCGAGCCGGTCGTTGTCGATCCGGCCTCGAACTGGCCGCTGTTCGCCGAGAAGGCGCGCGAGTTGCTGACCGTCCACAAGGTCGACGTGGTGTTCGGCAACTGGACGTCGGTCTCGCGCAAATCGGTCTTGCCGGTATTCGAGGAACTCAACGGCATGCTGTTCTATCCGGTGCAGTACGAGGGCGAGGAGTCCTCGCGCAACGTGTTCTACACGGGCGCCGCGCCGAACCAGCAGGCGATCCCCGCGGTCAAATATTTGATGGGCGAGGATGGCGGTGCGGCCAAGCGCTGGGTACTGCTCGGCACGGACTACGTCTATCCGCGCACCACCAACAAGATCCTGCGCGCCTATCTGCATTCCAAGGGCGTCAAGGATGCCGACATCATGGAGGACTACACGCCGTTCGGTCACTCCGACTGGCAGACCATCGTCGCCAAAGTGAAGAAGTTCGCTTCGACCGGTAAGAAGACCGCGGTGGTCTCGACCATAAACGGCGACGCCAACGTGCCGTTCTACAAGGAACTCGCCAACCAGGGCATCAAGGCCGAGGACATCCCGGTCGTCGCCTTCTCGGTTGGCGAGGAGGAACTGGCCGGGCTCGACGCCAAGCCGCTGGTCGGTCATCTCGCCGCGTGGAACTACTTCATGAGCGTCGACGCGCCCGAAAACGACGCTTTCATCAAGAAGTGGCACGCCTTCATCAAGGACAAGAAGCGCGTCACCAACGATCCGATGGAAGCCCACTACATCGGCTTCAACATGTGGGTGCAGGCGGTCAAGCAGGCCGGCTCGACCGATGTCGACGCGGTGCGCCAGGCGATGTACGGCCAGAAGGTCAAGAACCTGACCGGCAGCATCGCGCTGATGAACAAGAACCATCACCTCTCGAAGCCGGTGCTGATCGGTGAAATCCAGGAGGACGGCCAGTTCGATATCGTCTGGCAGACCGACGGGCTGGTCAAAGGCGACGCCTGGAGCGACTTCATCCCCGAGAGCTCCAAGCTCACCGCCGACTGGACCTATCCCTGGGTCTGCGGCAACTGCAAGAAGCCCAAGTTCGCGGTCAACTAGCTCCCAGCGACACGCCTCTCGCGGCCTCGGGCCGCGGGAGGCGTCCGCCGGATCCGATTTCGTCGTTCCTTCAACGGCGAATTTTTAGTCGTTTAGCCGGACGGTTTTGATAATGCCGGGCTGCCTGCGTATTTGCTTTTTCGCCGTTGCCTTAAGCCTCGCATTTGTTGCGTCGGCTGGCGCCGAAGAGGCCAAGGCGAAAGACATCTCGGCGCTCGTCTCCGCCCTCGCCCAGAAGAGCTACAAGAAAAAAGCCACCGCCATCGAGGCGTTGGCGGCGACCGGGGACCCGAGGGCGGTGCCGGTCCTGGAAGCAATGCTCGGGGCCAGGCTGTTCACCCGGAAATCGGACAATAAGGTCGTTATCGGCGAAAAGCAGGGCGATAGCCTGTGGCTCAGCGATCCGCTGACGCTGAAGGCGATCGGCTCGGCCAAGAAACGCACCCTCAAGAAGGTTCGCATCAACAACCGGCTGCGCAAGATATTGCGCGGGGTACTGGGCTCGATGACCCTGCTCAGCGCCGACCCGAAGCGCCGGACGGCGGCTGCCGACGCGGTGTTCAAGTCGCGCGCCGCCTCGATGGCCACACCTCTGGAGAGAGCTCTGAAAGTCGAGCCCGACGAGGCGGTGCGGTCGCGCATGGAGCGCGCGCTCGCGGCCATCAGGCTGGTCACCAAAAAAGAGACGGTTCCGCGACTCAAGGCGATCGAGCGGCTCGGCGCGTTCGCCGACCCGGAAGTGCGCGCCTTGCTCGGCGGGCTGCTCGGCGTCAAGGCGGACGGCGCGCCCGAGGAGGCCGACGCCGCGGTGCGCCGGGCCGCCACGGCGGCGCTCGATGACGCCAATCGGCGGGCCGCGTTTTGGGACACCATCGGCAACATCTTCCATGGTTTGAGTTTGGGCTCGGTCCTGCTGCTGGCGGCGATCGGGCTCGCCATCACCTTCGGCGTCATGGGGGTGATCAACATGGCCCATGGCGAGATGGTGATGCTCGGTGCCTACACCACCTTCGTGGTCCAGGAGATCATCCGCGCCCATGCGCCGGGCGCCTTCGATTACTCGCTTTTCATCGCGGTGCCGGCCGCCTTCGCGGTCGCTGGCCTGGTCGGCATCGCGATCGAGCGCGGCATCATTCGCTACCTCTACGGCCGGCCGCTGGAGACCTTGCTCGCGACGTGGGGGCTGAGCCTGGTTCTGCAACAGGTGGTGCGCAGCATCTTCGGCCCGACCAACCGCAAGGTCGGCACGCCGTCCTGGATGCAGGGCGTGATCGAGACCGCCGAGGGGCTGACCCTGACCTACAACCGCATCGCCATCATCGTCTTTGCGCTGATCGTCCTGGCGCTGTTGTTGCTGGTCATGCGCAAAACCTGGTTCGGGCTGCAGATGCGCGCGGTGACGCAAAACCGCGGCATGGCGGGCGCCATGGGCATCCGCACCGGCTGGATCGACGCGCTGACCTTCGGCCTCGGTTCGGGCATTGCCGGCATCGCCGGCGTGGCGCTGAGCCAGATCGACAACGTCAGCCCCAACCTCGGCCAGTCCTACATCATCGACTCGTTCCTGGTCGTGGTGTTCGGCGGCGTCGGCAATCTCTGGGGCACCCTGGTCGGCGCGATGTCGCTCGGCCTCGTGAACAAGTTTCTGGAGCCGTTCACCGGTGCGGTGTTGGGCAAGATCCTGGTGTTGGTGGTGATCATCCTGTTCATCCAGAAGCGGCCTCGGGGCCTGTTCGCCCTCAAGGGTCGCGCGGTGGAGACCTAGACCGGTGGAACGCCGCGGCCCGATCCTCTCCTATCTCGCCGAGATGCCGGTCGGCGGCCGGATCATACTGTGTGTCTTGGCGGCGCTCGCCGTGCTGGTGCCGGCGCTCAACCTGCTGCTGCCGCCGGACTCGTTGTTCCACGTGCCGACCTTTGTCGTCACTCTGTTCGGCAAGTACCTGACTTTCGCGCTGTTGGCGCTGAGCGTCGACCTGATCTGGGGATTCGCCGGGATACTCAGCCTCGGCCACGGCGCGTTCTTCGCACTCGGCGGATACGCCATGGGCATGTACATGATGCGCCAGATAGGGACCCGCGGGGTCTACGGCCATCCGGATCTGCCGGACTTCATGGTGTTCCTGAACTGGAAGGAACTGCCGTGGTACTGGTCCGGCTTCGACATGTTCCCGGTGGCGCTGGCGATGGTGGTGTTGGCGCCGGGCGTGCTCGCCTTCGTTTTCGGCTTCCTCGCCTTCCGCTCGCGCGTCACCGGGGTCTATCTCTCGATCATCACCCAGGCGATGACTTACGTGCTGATGCTGGCGTTCTTCCGCAACGATATGGGGTTCGGCGGCAATAACGGGCTCACCGACTTCAAGGACCTGCTCGGCTTCGCCCTGCAATCCGATGCGACGCGGGCCGGACTGTTCGCGGCCTCGGCGATCGCGCTGGCGGCGGGATATCTGATCTCGCTCGCGATCGTCAAATCCAAGCTCGGCCGGATCATGGTCGCGATCCGCGACGCCGAAAGCCGCACCCGCTTCCTCGGCTACCGGGTCGAGCATTACAAGCTCTTCGCCTTCACCGTCTCGGCGATGATGGCCGGCGTCGCCGGCGCGCTCTACGTGCCCCAGGTCGGCATCATCAACCCGAGCGAGTTCTCGCCCGCCAACTCGATCGAGATCGTCGTCTGGGTCGCGGTCGGCGGCCGCGGCACCCTCTTCGGCGCGGCGCTTGGCGCGGTTCTGGTGAACCTCGGCAAGAGCTACTTCACCGCGGCACTGCCCGACGTCTGGCTCTTTGCGTTGGGCGGGCTTTTCATCCTGACGACGCTGTTTCTGCCGAAGGGCGTCGTCGGTGCGATTGCGGCGCTGCGGGGAACGGCCGGCAAGCGGCGCCGGGGGCTGTCGGGACTCTTCCGGCTGCTGGCGAGGAGGTTGCTCTGATGCGGTTCGAGACCACCATGACCCGGATCGACCCGACGGCGCCGGATACCTCGGAGCCGATCCTCTATCTCGACGGGGTGAGCGTTTCGTTCGACGGTTTGAAGGCGCTCAATCGGCTCAGCTACTATGTCGAGCCGGGCGAATTGCGCGCCATCATCGGGCCCAATGGCGCCGGCAAGACCACGATGATGGACGTCATCACCGGCAAGACGCGGCCCGACGAGGGCGACGTCTACTTCCGCGGCAACATCGACCTGACGGTGCTCGACGAGGCGGCGATCGCCCAACTCGGCGTCGGGCGGAAATTCCAGAAGCCGACGGTGTTCGAGAACCACACCGTATTCGAGAATTTGGAGCTCGCCCTGAAGAGCGATCGCTCGGCGAGGGCCTCCCTGCTGTTTCGCCTCTCGGGCGTGCAAAGCGACCGCATCGACGAGGTGCTGGAGACGATCGCGCTCACCCGGGCTCGCAACAGCCTCGGCGGCTCGCTATCGCACGGGCAGAAACAATGGCTTGAAATCGGCATGCTGCTGATCCAGGACCCGGACTTGCTGCTCGTCGACGAACCGGCTGCCGGCATGACCGACGCCGAGACCGAGGATACCGCGGCCCTGCTTCGCGACATCGCCAAGAATCATTCGCTGGTCGTCGTCGAACACGATATGGCCTTCGTGCACGCGCTGGAATGCAAGGTCACGGTGCTGCACGAGGGCTCGGTGCTGGCCGAAGGATCGCTCGATACCGTGCAGAACGACGACCGCGTCATCGAAGTCTATCTGGGACGCTGAAGGATGTTGCAGGTCAAAGACATCGATCTCTACTACGGCGCGAGCCAGGCGCTGCGTGGGGTCTCCGTCGAGGCCGCCAAGGGGGCGGTGACGTGCATCCTCGGCCGCAACGGGGTCGGCAAGACGAGCCTGCTGCGCGCGATCATCGGTCAACAGGAAGTCGCGGCGGGATCCATCGGTTGGGAGGGCGAGGAAATCACCCGGCTGCCGTCCTATGCCCGGGTCCGCAAGGGCATCGCCTATGTGCCCCAGGGCCGCGAGATCTTCCCGCTCTTGACGGTCGAGGAGAACCTGCGCACCGGATTCGCGCCCCTGGCGCGCGGCAAGCGCAGCATCCCGGGCGAGGTCTTCGAGCTGTTCCCGGTGCTATACGAAATGTTGGGGCGCCGCGGTGGCGACCTATCCGGCGGTCAACAGCAACAACTCGCTATCGCCCGGGCGCTGGTGACCCGGCCGCGGCTTTTGATCCTCGACGAGCCGACCGAGGGCATCCAGCCCTCGATTATCAAAGATATCGAGCGGGTGATCGGCTTGTTGCGCGAAGCCGGCGAGATGGCGATCCTGCTGGTCGAACAATACTTCGAGTTCGCCCGCGGCCTCGCCGATGCTTTCGCCGTGATGGAACGCGGCGAGATCGTCATGGCCGGCGACCGCGCCGGAATGGTGGAGAACGATGTACGCCGCTACCTCACCGTCTAAGGCAACCAAGGTCCTGCGGTTCCCCGCGAACGCCGTCCACGGCGTGGCGCGAATAGGCTATGCGCATAACCATGGGACGACCCGGCTTGCCGGGCTCGAGCAGCGCAGTCCGCTCAGGGTCCTGTTCCCCAACCCGGCGACGGGCGACCTGCCGCTCGCGGCGATCGTCAACACCTCGGGCGGGATCGTCGGCGGCGACCGGCTCGATATATGCCTGTCGGTGGCCGAGGGCGGTAGCGCCCTGGTCGCCGCCCAGGCGGCCGAGAAGGTTTATCGCTCGACCGGCGCGGACTGCCGCATCGAGGTCGATATCGAGGTCGCCCCCGGGGCCTGGCTCGAATCGCTGCCGCAGGAGACGATTTTGTTCGAGGGTGCGCGGTTGCGCCGACGCAGCAGGATCGAGGTGGCGCCTGCGGGACGGCTCCTCGCCGGCGAGATACTGGTCTTCGGCCGGGTCGCAAGCGGCGAACGGTTGACCCGCGGCCTGGTGCGCGACGCCTGGGAGGTATGTCGGGACGGACGCCTCGTCTGGGCCGACGCGCTGCACATGGAGGACGACATCGCCGCGGTGCTGGCGGCGCCTGCCGCCTTTGCCGACGCGCGGGCCTACGCCACCGCGATCTTTGTCGCCGACGACGCGGCGAGCCGACTGAACGCGGCACGGGAGTTCGCCATGCGAGACGGGATTCGCTGTGGCGCCACCTGTATCGGCGATGTGCTGATCGCGCGCTGGCTCGGACCCGACCCGCTCGAGGTCCGCGCCGCCTTCGAGGATTACTGGACCGGAATGAGGCAATTGACCGCCGGCCTGCCGGCCGCCCTGCCGCGCCTTTGGCACATTTGAGAATTTGGGGAGGAGTTGAGGCATGAATCTCACGCCACGCGAAAAGGACAAGCTGCTGGTCGCGACCGCCGCCATGGTGGCCGAGCGGCGGCTCGAACGAGGGGTCAAGCTGAACTACCCGGAAGCCATCGCCCTGATCACCGATTACGTGGTCGAGGGCGCGCGCGACGGCCGCAGTGTCGCCGACTTGATGCGCGACGGCGGCACGGTGATTTCCCGCGACCAGGTGATGGACGGCATCGCCGAGATGCTGCACGAAATTCAGGTCGAGGCGACCTTCCCCGACGGGACCAAGCTGGTCACCGTCCACCAGCCGATCCGATAGGGAGGTGTGCCATGAAACCCGGAGAGATCATCTGCAAGGACGGCTCGATCACCCTCAATGAAGGACGCGAGACCTTGAGCCTGACCGTCGGCAACACCGGCGATCGGCCGGTCCAGGTCGGCTCGCACTATCACTTCTTCGAGACCAACACCGCGCTCGAGTTCGACCGCGAGGCGGCCAAGGGCTACCGGCTCGACATCCCGGCCGGCACCGCGGTGCGCTTCGAGCCGGGCCAGAGCCGCGAGGTCCAACTCGTCGCCTATGCCGGCAAGCGGGCGGTCTACGGCTTCAACGGCCTCGTCAACGGCAAGGTGGAGGGCTGAGCCATGGCGTTTGAAATCCAACGCGACGCCTATGCGGCGATGTTCGGGCCGACCACCGGCGACAAGGTGCGGCTCGCCGACACCGAGCTCTTCATCGAGGTCGAGGAAGACCGCACGACTTATGGCGAGGAGGTCAAGTTCGGCGGCGGCAAGGTGATCCGCGACGGCATGGGCCAGTCGCAGACCAGCCGCGCCGATGGCGCGGTGGATACGGTGATCACCAACGCCCTGATCCTCGACCACTGGGGCGTCGTCAAGGCCGACATCGGCATCCGCGACGGCAAGATCGCCGGCATCGGCAAGGCCGGCAATCCAGACGTTCAGCCCGATGTCGACATCGTCGTCGGGCCCGGCACCGAGGCGATCGCCGGCGAGGGACGGATCGTCACCGCCGGCGGGCTCGACGTGCACATCCACTTCATCTGCCCGCAGCAGATCGAGGACGCGCTGATGAGCGGCGTCACCACGATGATGGGTGGCGGCACTGGTCCGGCCGAGGGCACCAACGCCACCACCTGCACGCCCGGCGCCTGGCACATCGGGCGCATGCTGCAGGCGGCGGACGGCCTGCCGGTCAATCTCGGCTTCTTCGGCAAGGGCAACGCGACCCTGCCGGCCGCCCTCGACGAGCAGGTCCGGGGCGGCGCTTGCGGCCTCGAGCTGCACGAGGATTGGGGCACCACGCCTGCGGCGATCGACAATTGCCTCGCGGTCGCCGAGGACACCGACGTGGCGGTCACCATCCACACAGACACGCTGAACGAGTCCGGCTTCGTCGAGAACACCATCGCCGCCTTCAAGGGGCGCAACATCCACGCCTTCCACACCGAGGGTGCCGGCGGCGGCCACGCGCCCGACATCATCAAGCTCTGCGGCGAGGCCAACGTGCTGCCGTCCTCGACCAATCCGACGCGGCCCTACACTGTCAACACCATCGACGAGCACCTCGACATGCTGATGGTGTGCCACCACCTGGACGCCAACATTCCGGAGGACGTCGCCTTCGCCGAAAGCCGCATCCGGCGCGAGACCATCGCGGCGGAAGACATCCTGCACGATATCGGTGCGTTCTCGATGATCGCCTCCGACAGCCAGGCGATGGGCCGGGTCGGCGAGGTCATCATTCGGACCTGGCAGACCGCCGACAAGATGAAGCGCCAACGCGGCGCGCTGCCCGAGGAGTCGGGCGACAACGACAACCTGCGCGCCAAGCGCTATATCGCCAAATACACTATCAATCCGGCGCTGGCCCACGGCATCGCCGATTACGTCGGCTCGATAGAAGTCGACAAGCTGGCCGACCTGGTGCTGTGGAAACCGATGTTCTTCGGGGTCAAGCCGGACCTGGTGCTGAAGTGCGGCTCCATCGCCGCCGCCGCGATGGGCGATCCCAACGCCTCGATCCCGACGCCGCAGCCGGTGCACTACCGCCCGATGTTCGCCGGCTTCGGCCGCTCCTTGGAGGCGAGCCGGGTCAGCTTCGTCTCGGCCGCGGCCTATGAGGACGGTATCGGCAAAACGCTTGGCCTGACGAGTCCGACACTTCCGGTCGGCGGCATCCGCGGCGTCGGCAAGAAGGAGATGGTGCTGAACGACGCCATGCCGGCGATGGAGGTCGATCCCGAAACCTACGAGGTGCGCGCCGACGGCGAGCTCTTGACCTGCGAGCCGGCGAGCGAGCTTGCGATGGCGCAGCGCTATTTCCTGTTCTGATGGAGGGTGCGATGAAACGGGCGACACATTTCCATGGTGCTGGCGATTGGCCGGCGGATCAGGCGGTCGGCCGCGTGACCCTCGACTTCGACAATCGGCACCGCCGTCGCGTGCGGCTCACCACCGAGGACGGCATGGCCTTCCTGCTCGATCTGGAGCGGGCGGCGGTGCTGCGCCATGGCGACGGATTGCAGCTCGAGGATGGCGGTTGGATCACGGTCGCCGCCGCCGCCGAGGACGTGATCGACGTCCATGGCGAGGGCGCACGCGAGACCGCCCGGCTCGCCTGGCACCTCGGCAACCGCCACCTGCCGGTCCAGGTGCTGGACGATGGCGGCATCCGGTTCCGCCATGACCACGTGATCGAGGCGATGGTGCGGGGCCTCGGCGGCCGGACCGAGCGCAAGCGGGCGCCGTTCACGCCCGAGGACGGCGCCTATGCCGGCAATGGCGGCGGTCATCACCATCAAAATCACCATAGGCACGCGCATGACCACTGATATGAACCCCATGACCTATCGCCTGGCGGCGTGGCTTTCGCCGGCCTTCCCGGTCGGCGCCTATACCTATTCGAGCGGGCTCGAATATGCGGTCGAGGCGGGCATGGTCGGCGATGGCGACACCCTGCTCGACTGGATTGCCGGCATCATTCGCGAGGGATCGGGACGGGTCGACGCGACCCTGTTCCGCCAAGCGCACGAGGCCGCCACGGCGGGCGATATGGAACGCCTCGCCGGGATCGCCGAATGGGGCGATGCGATGCGGGCGACCTCGGAGGCGGCGCTCGAGAGCTCGGCCCAGGGCGAGGCCTTTCTCGCCACCCTGCGCGAGGCCTGGCCCCATGGGGGGCTCGACGATCTCGCGGCGAGGTTCTCCGCCATGGGACGCAAGCCGGCCTATTCGATTGCGGTCGGTGCGGCTTGCGGCTTCCACGGCCTGGCGGTCGAGCCGGCGCTGACCGCCTTCCTGCATGCGGTCGCCGCGAATCTGGTCTCGGCCGGTGTCCGCTTGATCCCGCTCGGCCAGACCGAAGGGCAACGGATCACCGCGGCGCTGGAGTCCGTCGTCGCCGAGGCCGCGGGCGCAACGCTGGAACGCGACTTCGACGATATCGGCGCCGCGACCGCGATGGTCGACTGGACGTCGATGCAACATGAAACCCAATACACGAGGTTGTTCAGATCATGACTTCGAATGACAGTGGACCCCTTCGGGTCGGCATAGGCGGCCCGGTCGGGTCGGGCAAGACGGCGCTGGTCGATGCGCTCTGCAAGGCGATGCGCGACGCTTACGACATCGCCGCGATCACCAACGATATCTACACACGAGAGGATTCGGAATTCCTGACCCGGAGTGGCGCGCTTCCGCCCGACCGCATCCTGGGCGTCGAGACCGGCGGCTGTCCGCACACCGCGATCCGCGAGGATGCCTCGATCAACCTCGCCGCGGTCGCCGAGATGAGGGGTCGATTTCCGGCGCTGGACTTGATCTTCATCGAATCCGGGGGCGACAACCTGGCGGCCACGTTCTCGCCCGAGCTCGCCGACATCACGATCTACGTGATCGACGTCTCGGCCGGCGACAAGATCCCGCGCAAGGGCGGACCCGGGATCACTCGCTCCGACCTGTTGGTGATCAACAAGATCGATCTGGCGCCGTTGGTCGGCGCCGATTTGGACGTGATGGACCGGGACTCGAGGAAGATGCGCGGCGACCGGGCTTTCGTTTTCACCAACCTGAAGCAGGGCATGGGCTTGGAGTCGATCGCCCAATTCATCGTCGAGGTCGGCGGCCTTGCGTCGAACGAGGCAACTCAACAGATTGCTTGAAGGAGGAGTTTCCGATGACCGAGAGATTACGCACTGTCGTATTCAGCGCGCTTCTCGGCCTCGGCGCCGGCGTGGCGATGGTCCATCCAGCGATGGCCCATCCGGTCCACGGTCCGACGGGCGAATGGATCGCCGGGTTCGATAAGGCTGCCCTAGTCGGTCTCGCCGTGGCACTACTGCTTTGCATGGGGGTTGCGGCCATCGGCTTGACGAAAAGACGGAAAGATCGGCGCGCAAAAGATGCGATCAACCCGATGACGGGTTAGGATTTTGACAACGGCGGCCGAACGGCGGGTGTTCCCAAGAAATCTTCAGTCGGCGCTGTCGGCGATCAATTGGCGGCGGTCGACGAAGGCCGCGGCGCCGCCGATCCCGATCAGAACCGCGGTCCAGATCGCTAGTTCCGCATTGGTCATATTGATCACGTCGTTGCCCGGCGTCGCCAGCGCAATGCCGCCGACGGCGAAACATGCCCGGCTGAAAATGCCGACGAGGCCGTTGCTCATCGTGCCGATGAACAGCATATAGCCCTGCAGGGCGCCGGCGACGATCACGATGCCAGCGAGCGCCTGTACGAACAGGAACCCGGTCTGGGCGATCGGCCCCTGCAAGATGAAGGCGGGATCGAACACGAAAAAGAAGGGAATGAAATAGATGATGCTGCCCAACCGCATCGCCTCGAACCCGGTGCGGATGGGATCGGCTTTCGCGATCGGCGCCGCCGCGAACGCGCCGAGCGCGACCGGCGGGGTGATGAAGCTCAACATACCCCAGTAGAAGATGAACATATGGACCGACATTGGATCCAACCCGCCCTTGATCAACGCCGGCGCCAAGGCGATCGCCAGGAACACATAGGCCGCGGTCACGGTCATGCCGATGCCGAGGACGAAGCTGGTGAAAGCGCCCATCAGCAGCAGAATCATCGTCGACCCGCCGGCGATCGCCAAGAGATCGCTGGCCAGATTGCCGATCTTGCCGGTCACCACGAGCGCTCCGACGATCAGGCCGATCCCCGCCAGCAGGGCCGCCAATTCCGCGAACAGCTTGCCCACGGACGCGATAAAGTCGAAAAATTTCTGCCGGTTCCAGCGATGGTAGGGGAAAATCTGGTTCAGGACGATCAACAGGACCGTCGCATAGTAAGGCGCGATGGTTTCCTGGTTGAGGAACACCAACATCCAGATCAAAAGCGCGAACACCGCGATGAAATACCAGCCCTCCTTCATCGTCTTGACGAGGCTCGGCATTTCCTCGGTCGGCAGTCCTTTCAGATCGTTCCGGGCCGCATAGGCATCGATCTGAACGAACAGTCCGAAATAATAAAGCAAGGAGGGAATGACCGCCGCTTTCGCGACTTCTATGTAGGGGACTTCGAGGAACAGCGACATGACGAACGCGGTCGCGCCCATGATCGGCGGCATGAGCACCCCGCCGGTCGACGCGCAAGCCTCGACGCCGCCGGCATAGGCCGGACGGAAACCGACCCGCTTCATCGTCGGAATCGTCATCACGCCGGTGGTGAGCACATTGGTCACCACGCTGCCGCTGACCGACCCCATGAGCCCGCTCGCGAAGATCGCGACCTTCGCGGGTCCGCCCCTGACATGGCCCAACAGAGCGAACGCGAGATTAAGGAAAAACGAACCCGCGCCCGTATGCGTCAACGCCACGCCGAAAATCAGGAACCCGATCACCAGGGTGCCGAAGGCGCGCATCGGAATTCCGAAGATCGCCTCGTTGCTCATCGACATGCGGTTGCCGATTTCCATCCAATCGGGAGACGAGGCCAGCAAAATGCCCGGCAATTGATCGGCGACGAAGGGATATACCGAGAACAGCGCGACGATCACGAAGATGGCGATGCCGCCGGCCCGCCGCGTCGCGTCGAGGACCAGGGCCCAGAGAACGTAGGTCAGGTACTGCGCCTCCACCGCGTCTTCCGGCACCTCGTATTCCCAACCTTCGTCGAGAATTCGGTCGCCTTGGATGACGAAATAGACGCAGACGGCCATGGTCAGGCCGAACAGGAAGATATCGTACCAAGGGACGTATTCGTTCGGCGCCGATTTGTAAGCCGGCCAATAAACAAATACGAACGGCAATAACAGGAACACCAGCCAATAGAGGTATTGCAGCCCCAAAAGATTGAAATTAACTCCGATGGCCTGGCTGAGCATGAACGGAAGGCCCCAAAGGTTGTCGCCATCCATCAGGAAGCTGCCGACATTGAACATCTGATAGGCCGACAAGAATATTGCCAGCCCCGACGCCAACAGCAGTGCCAGATGCCAAAACCCGGAAAGAGGACGGTGGCGGGAAACCTCCGCCACCGCCTCCTTGTCTTCGGGCGCCCGAGTGCTCATGGGCGTGTTTTCTTCTTCAGGCCTGGATCAGTTGAAGATCACGGGCATGCCGGCGGCCTTCAGGCCAGCCGCGCGCGCCTTCATCCAACCCGCCTGGAAGTCGCCCTCGGGCGACGCCTTGTACTTCTTCCAGGTCGCCGCGAGAACGCCTTGGCGCTTCAGCAGACCGTCGTTATGCGTCTGGGCCGCCGAGGACCAGACCCCGATCTCCTTCCAGAACTTGATCGCGCCCGAATGCCAGGGAACCACCCACTGGAAGTTCTGGCGGCTCTTGTGCCAACCGTCGACGCCCGGCGCGGTGCCCTTGAAGTCGCCGTAGCTCGCGTCGATACCCTTGACGAGGCTGTAGACCGTGTCGGTGGAAAGGTCGTTGTTGCTGACCAGGGCCGGATAGAAATAGCCCGATCCGGTCCACGGCTTGTCCTTGGAAACGGTGGCGCCGATCGTCGCCATGTGCGGTTGCGCCCACGGGGCAACGGAATTCATCCGCTTCCAAGCGGCCTTATCGTTATGGTCCATCTGCGGGAAGATCAGACCGCGCGGCGAGGCCTCGATGCGCTTCGAGTGCGGCGAGATCGTCGACATCGTGCCGGCGTCCACTTGATTGTTGATGATGCCGTTGATCGAATCCTTCCAGCCGCCGAACTCGACCCTCTTGACGTCCTTCCAGGTCAGGCCGCCATAGGCGAGGAACGAGGCCGCGTTCTGGTTCAGCGCCGGGGAGCCGCGAATCCAGGCGATGCGCTTGCCCTTGAGGTCGCTGTATTTCTTGACGCCGGTGTCCTTGGCCACGCCGACGCCGATGCCGGCGCCGCCGATCGAGGCGAACGCCAGGCTGATCGCCTGCGGTCCCCAGTTCTTCTTGCCGAACATGAAGACGCCTTCGTGGGCGAAATAGAAGGCGATGCCGCAGGCGCAGAAATCGGCTTTGCGCGCCTTCAACGGCAGCATCCGGGCGACGTCATTCTTGCCCGTCTTGATGTTGAGCTGCATGCCGTAATTCTTCTTCAGCACGTTACCGATGGCGACCGACTGTTGATAGCCGGTCGAGGTCGTGCCGTAGGCCGTCCACGTCATCTGCTTCGGCAGTTTGACTTCGGCGGCGAGTGCCGCGCCGGCGGCGAACATCGCTAGGCCAGCGCCGGTCGCGACTAACTTGGTGATTCGAGACATGGTTCCTCCCTATGTCGTTCGCCCATTCATTAGGGCCGTTTGTAATTTTACCGGATAACAAGAGATGCTCATTATCCTTGATGTGGCCGTAGGTTAGCAGCATCAATCGCGCCTGTCTCTATGCTCCGTGGCGACTTATGGTAAATCCGCATTTGGGGAAAAGGCGACCAAATGACCGCGACATCGACATTGGACGAAGTTCTGCGCTGGCTCCATGCGGACGACCCGCTCGTGGACGCGGCGGTCCATGCCCGCGCCCGGCTGCTACTGCTCGACACCATGGGATGTTTTGTCGCGGCACTGGCGAAGCCCGAGCCGGCCGCCTTCGCCCGCCAGTTGGGTGATCTCGAACCCGGCCGGGTCGAGCTGCCGGGCACGAGCCACGCGCTCGCGCCGAGTGCGGCCGCGTTCCTGATCGCGCTCGGCGCCTGCTGGGACGAGGCCTGCGAAGGGCTCGCCCGCGCCCACGGCCGACCCGGCCTGCACGCGATCCCGCCGGCGGTGGCGCTCGGCCTCGCCGAGGCGCGAGATTTGGCGACGACGCTTCGCGCGATCATCACCGGCTACGAGGTCGGCGGGCGGATGGGCGAGGCGCTGCGCATCCGGCCCGGCATGCACGTCGATGGCGCCTGGGGCGCGCTGGCCGCCGCCGCCAGTGCCTCGCGCATGCTTAGCGGCGACGCGGCGGCGGGCGCCACGGCGATCCGCACCGTCGCCTGCCAGGTGCCGTTCAGTCTCTATGCCCCGGTCGCCGCCGGGGCCACCGCGCGCAACACCTATGTCGGCCATGGCGCGGCGCTCGGCCTGATGGCCGCCGTCGCCGCGAGTGCCGGGGTGACCGCGCCGGTGGACGCGATCGCGGCCTATGGCGAGCTTGCCCTCGGCGGCCCGGTGCCCGAGCTGACGCCGGCCGGCGAGTATCTGATCCTGGAGGGGTACCTGAAGCCCTTCGCCGCGGTGCGCCATGTCCACTACGGTGCGCAATGCGCGCTCGACTGGCGCGCGGCGCACGGGTCGGATACCGGACCGATCTCCGGACTCAAACTCGAGATTTACGACGAGGCGATCCAATATTGCGGAAACCGCGATCCACAGTCCGCGATCCAGGCGCAGTTCAGCCTTTCCTGGGGTCTCGCCCATGCCCTGGTCGCGGGCGATCTGGGACCCGAGGCCTATACCGACGCGGCGCTCGGCGACCGGGAAATCCGGCGCTTGGAATCGCTGGTCGAGATCGAGGTCGACGAGGCGCTAAGCGCGGCCGAAAGCCGGGGCGCGACGCTGACCGTCACTGCCGGCGACATGGAAACCACGACCGCCGTGACGACCGTCGCGGGCGACCCGGGAATTCCGCCGGGTGAGGCGGCGGTACGGGCGAAGTTTTCCCGCTACGCCACCCCGGTCGTCGGCGAGGATTTGGCGGCAAGGATCGCCGACGGCGTAATGGGTGCGCCGCTCGATACCGCGCTCAGCTCGGTACTGCCCACGCGATAACGAGGTTGCCGAAGCGGTCGACCTCGCCCGCGAGATCCGGCTCGATGAAGATCGTCGCGTCCGATTGCTCCAGGATCGCCGGGCCTGGCACCTCGGCCCCGACCGGCAGCGCCAACCGGTCGTAGACGGCGGCCTCGCACCAACCGCCATCGACCCAGACATTGCGGGTGCCCTGGCGCGCGTCCTCCATCGTCGTCCCTTCGGCAGGCGCCAATAAGGCGAGATCGAACTTGGCGCGCCGTCCGATCGCCGAGACCCGCAGATTCAATACCCGCTCCGGCAGGCCCTCCAGCGGGCGGCCGTAAACCTGTCGATAGCGCGCCTCGAAGGCGGAGCGCACGCCCGCGCGGGTGAGACCTTCCTCGGTAAGCGTGGGCGGCAGCGTCACGTCGACCGTATGGGTCTGGCCCTGATAGCACATGTCCAACTCGAAGACGCAATCGGCGCCGTCGAAGGCGACCCCGGCGTGGTCCAGCAACGCCAACCCGTCGCGGGCGAGGCCGCCCATCCGGGTGTCGAGGTCGCCAATATCGAGATCATGGAGCGTTTCGTTGACCGTCTGCACGAAGTCGTGGCGCATGTCGGCGATGGTGCAGCCCAGGGCGCTGTTGATGCCGGGGAACCGCGGCACGATGGCGCGCGCCAGGCCGACCTCCTTGATCAAGGCGCCGGCGTGCAGCGCGCCGCCGCCGCCGAACGGCATTGCCGCGAACCTGGCGGGATCGTGGCCGTGCTCGATCGACACCAGCCGGATCGCGCCGGCCATTCGCGAGTTGGCGACCCGGATCACCGCCTCGGCCGCCGCCATGGTCTCGAGGCCGAGCGGCGTTCCGACATGCCCGGAGATCGCGGCCTCGGCCGCCGCGACGTCGAGCCGGTCGAGTTTGCCGCCGATCGGCCGCTCGGCGTTGATCCGGCCGAGCACCAGGTTGGCGTCGGTCACCGTCGGGCGGTCGTTGCCGAGGCCGTAGCACACGGGCCCCGGATCGGAGCCTGCGGATTCCGGCCCGATCTGCAGCAAGCCGCCGCGGTCGACCCAGGCGATCGAGCCGCCGCCGGCGCCGATCGTGGTGATCTCGATCATCGGCGTGCGCAGCACCAGGCCGAAGTCGATCGAGGTTTGCGGGGCGAGCGCGCTCGTCCCCTCGGCGATCAGCGAGACGTCGAAGCTGGTGCCGCCCATGTCGCAGGTGATGACGTTGGGGAAGCCGGCCTCGGCCGCGATATGGGCGCTGGCGATGACCCCCGCCGCCGGGCCCGACAGCGCGGTGCGGATCGGCCGCCTTCGCGCGGTCTCGACCGACATCACGCCGCCGTTCGACTGCACGATCAGCACCTGTCCACGGAACCCGCCGGCCCCGAGCGCCTCCTCCAAGCGGCCGAGATAGTCGCCGATCAGCGGCTGCAGATAGGCGTTCAGGGTCGTCGTCGAGGTTCGTTCGAACTCGCGGATCTCGGGCAGGATGTTGGACGAAGCCTCGATATGGTCGTTGGGCCAGACCTCTTCGAGCGCGGCCAGCGCCTCGAGCTCGTTCGCCGGATTGGCGTAGCTGTTGATGAAGACGATGCAGGCCGCCTCGACCCCGGCCGCGAGCAGGCGCCGGGCCGCCGCCTTGACCTCGGCCGGATCGACCGCCTGGCGGACGGTCCCGTCGGCGAGTGTGCGCTCCGCGATCTCGAGGCGCAGGTCGCGCGGCACCACCGGCTCGAATTGGCCCCACAGGCCCCAGGTGTTGGGCCGGTCGCGGCGCCGCATCTCCAAGGCATCGCGGAATCCCGCGGTGGTGATGATGCCGGTCTTCGCACCCTTGCGCTCCAAGAGCGCGTTGGTGCCGACCGTGGTGCCATGGACCACCATGGCGATCCGGGCGAAATCATCGGACCCGCTCGCGAGGCCGGCGATCAGCCCCTTCGACTGATCCTCCGGGGTCGAGGGCACCTTGACGACCGCACAGCTTCCGGTCGCCTCGTCGAGGAAGAACACGTCGGTGAAGGTGCCGCCGACATCGACGCCGACGACGGTGCGGGGCGCGTCGCTCATTTCCCGCCGCCGCCGCGCAGTTTCTTCGTCGCCGCCGCATCGACCGCGCCCGCGGCGTCGAGCACGACGCCGTAATCGCGCGCCGCCGCGTCCCGGCCGACATAGCCGAGACGCACGTCGCGGGCGACCGCTTGGGGATCGCGCTCCATCGCCTCGCCGTAACCGCCGCCGCCCGGCGTCTCGAGACGCAGCCGCTTGCCGCGCTCGAGCTTGATGCCGACCATCTTGGATTTCATCGGCGGCTCGTGCCGGCCATCCGCCTGCTCGTAGGCGAACTTGTTGAGCGCGCCGGGCGCACCGCCGACCACGCCCATGGGCGGGTACTTGCCGCGCTCGCCGAACAGGAACACGTCGGCCTCGTCCTCCAGTAGCTCGATCTCGTAGAGCCCGCCGAGCCCGCCCCGATGCCGTCCCGGACCGCCGCTGCCGGACCGCAACGCCCACTGGGTGAACATCACCGGATAGGCGGCCTCGAGAATCTCGACCGGCGGGATGGTCGCGGTCGAGATCGGCGCGTTGCCGTGGTTGAGACCGTCGCCCTCGGGATGGCCGCCGTGACCGCCGCCGAAGAAGCTGAACATCACCCAGCGCTGGCCCTCCGCGCGGTGGCCGGCGAGCGAGAGCGCGTTGATCGTGCCATAGGCGCAGCCGTTGGTGCGCTCGGGCGCCGCCTCGGCCATCGCCTGGAACATCACGTCGATGACCCTGAGTATGGTCTCGGTATAGCCGCCGACCGGCTTGGGTGCGGAGACGGCGAGCAGGGTCCCGTCGGGGATGACGATCTCGATCGGCTCGAGCACGCCGGCATTGGCCGGCACGTCGGTGAAGAGGTGCTTGAGGGCGACGTAGATCGAGGCGACCGCGGTCGAGCGCGCGATGTTGACCGGCCCGGCGCAGGCCGGCGAGCTCTCGGAGAAGTCGAGGGTCATGCGCCCGCCCCGGATCGTCATCTCGAGCGCGATCCGGAGCGGCTCGTCGACGATGCCGTCGTTGTCGAGCCAGTCCTCGGCCGAATAGGATCCGTCCGGCAACTCGCCGATGTTGGCCGCCATCAGTCGCGCCGCGCTTTCCTGCAGTTCCGCGAGCGCCTGTTTCACCGTGGCGTCGCCATACTCGTCGAGCAGTTTCGAGAGCCGCCGCGTGCCGAGCCCGAGCGCGTTGATCTGCCCGTTGAGGTCGCCGTAGAGGCTGCCCGGCAGGCGCGAGTTCGCCTGCACGATATCGACGATATCCTGGCGCAGCTCGCCGGCCTCGAACAGCTTGACCGGCGGGATCAGCATGCCCTCCTGGAAGCTTTCGGTCGCCGCCGGGTTGTAGTTGCCGGGCACGTTGCCGCCGACGTCGTGCCAGTGGCCGACCGAGGCGAGGTAGCAGTACACCTCGCCGCCGCGGAACACCGGCTGGACCAGCTTGAAGTCGGACAGATGCGTCCCGCCGTCATAGGGATCGTTGAAGATGTAGACGTCGCCGTCTTCGAGCCCCCCGTCCACGGCCACCTTGTCGATCACCGCCTTGACCGCGAACGACATCACCCCGACGAAGATCGGCAGCCCCGACTTGCCTTGGATCAGGGTGGCGCCGGACACGGCGTCGTAGATGCCGTGCGAGGCGTCGTGCGCTTCGGCGATGATCGGATTGAAGGCGCTGCGGAACAGCGTCGCGTCCATTTCGTCGGCGATCTGCTCGAGCCGGCCCTTGAGGACCGCGAGGGTGACGGGGTCGAGTTTCGGCATGGCGAACCGTCCTACCGGCGGGCCGGACGGGCGTCAAGTGAGGGGTGCCGGGTGCGGCGCCCGCCGAGTGCGTCGGGCCGTCGTCTGGACAGGTCGAAATCGATGAGTCATGCTCGCGGTCGCTGCCGGTTCGGCGGCGAAATTATCGGTCGTTCGGCCGGGACGTCGGGCGACCACGGGGAGACACCCAAGCTCTAGGAGGGGGAAAATGAACAATCGAGCAAGATTGCTGACTCTCGTCACCACCGCCGCCGTAACTTTGTTGGCGAGCGGATGGGCGCAAGGCGCGGAAAAATTCAAGCTGAGATGGGGCCACTATCTCGGCAAGGGACCGTTCCTCGAGATCGAGCAGGAGTTCGCGAGGAAGATCGAACAGCGCACCGGCGGCCGGGTGAAGATCGACATCACCTTCGCCGGCGGTCTCGGCAAGGGCAACGAAGTCCTCACCCTGGCCGGACGGGGCGCCATCGACATGGCCTCCGCGCCGCCGAGCTACTACGCCGAGCAGTTGCTGTACTGGAAGGTCTTCCAGATGCCGTTCATCTTCAGCACGCCGAAACAGGCGATGGACGTGCTCGCGAAATCGCTCAAGGAGTTCCCGGTCTACATGCAGGAGATGGACAAGATGAATGTCCATTGGCTGTTCCAACAGCCGCTCGGGGTCTATTTCCTGACCGGCCCGTCGGCCAACTGCGACAGTATCGCCGGGCTGAAGGGCAAGAAGATTCGCAGCTTCGGCGGCGCCGTGCCCAAGGCCCACGCCGCGATCGGCGCGGTGCCGGTGAACGTCCGTCCGGTTGAGGTCTATGAGGCGCTGCAACGAGGCACGATCGACTACTCGTTCCTGAACGCCGGCAACATCCAGCAATACAAACTCTATGAGCCGGGCAAGTACAGCTGTGGCCCGATCATGGCGATCACCGGCCACAATATCGTCATCGGCAAACGGACCTGGAACAAGCTGCCGAAGGACATCCAGGAAATCTTCGACGACCAGGCGAAGAAGACCCACGCGCAGTATCTCGCCTGGCTGAACGATTTCGAGGCTCAAGCGGTGAGCAACATCGGCAAGGCCGGCGGCGTGGTGAAATAATTCCCGGCCTCGGAGCTGGCGAAATGGAAGGCCAAGGCGCCCGACGTTCTGGCGGCGTGGATCAAGGACATGGAAAAACGGGGTCAGGGCGACATGGCGAAACGCGTCGCCAAGCGCTGGCGAGAGCTCACGGCCAACTAGATTTCGAGGGCCTGACGCGAATCTAGTCCCGATGCGACAGTCCGGCACCGTGCTGGAGCGCCTCGCTCTCGGGGTGCTGCTCGTCGGCGGCGCCGGCATGCTGGTCGCCATGTTTCTCGGCACCGGCGACGTGGTTGGCACCCAGTTCTTCGGTCAGCCGATACACGGGGCCAAGGAGATCACCGAAAGCACCATGGTGCTGATCGTTTTCGGCGCGCTCGCCTATGCTCAGATTCGGCGGGCGCATATCCGCGTCGAGCTGATCTACACCCATGTCGGACCACGCGGCCAAGCCGCCATGGACGTAATCGGCGACCTGGCGGCGTTGGTCTTTTTCGGCTTTCTCATCTGGCAGTGCACCGGCGAGGCGATGTTGAGCTGGTGCATCGGCGAGGCCGCCGACGGGCTGCTTCGCTTTCCGCTCTATCCGGCGCGATGGATCCTGGTTGTCGGAACCGGGTTGTTGATGGCGCGACTGGCGCTCGATCTGATCCACGACCTCGGGCGCGTGCGATCCGGCGAGGCGTTCGAGGGTCACGCGCCGGCGCCGATTGCCCCCGAGATGCCGGGGCTGCAGAACGACAACGCGGAACGGGAATAGCCCCTTTGCTCGATCCCACGACAACCGGTGTCGTCGTAACCGCGCTTCTGTTCGTGGCCCTCGCGGCGGGGGTCCACATCGGCGTGGCGCTGGGGCTGGGCGGCCTGCTCGGCATGTATCTGGCGATCGGGCCGGACGCGGCGCTGGGGCAGATCGCCACGATTCCCTTCAGCACCACCAACTCGTTCACGCTCGCGGTCATTCCGCTGTTCATCCTGATGGGATCGCTGGCGACCCACGCGGCCCTCACCACCGATCTCTATCGCGCCGCCTACAACTGGCTGGGGCGCCTGCCGGGCGGGCTCGCCATGGCGACCACACTTGCATCCGCCGCCTTCGGCGCGGCCTGCGGCTCCACGGTCGTCAACGCCGCCGTCTTCACCCGGATAGCGCTGCCCGAGATGACTAGGTTCGGCTACGACAAGCGGCTGAGTGCCGGATGCATCGCCGCCTCGGGCACGCTGGCCTCGCTGATCCCGCCGAGCATCCTGATGGTGGTCTACGCCGTCATCACCGAGCAATCGGTCGGCAAGCTGCTGATCGCCGGCTTCATCCCGGGGGTCCTGTCCGCCGCGATATACATGGTCGGCATCTATTTCCGGGTCCGGCGCAATCCGGGCCTGGCGCCGTTTCCCGACATCCAAATCACCTGGCGGGCGCGGTTCCGGTCGCTCTATGGCGTATGGGGGGTCGTCTTTCTCTTCTTGCTCGTGATCGGCGGCATCTACACCGGCCTCTTCACGCCGACCTATGCGGGTGCGGTGGGCGCGTTCGGCGCCTTCCTGATCGTGCTGGGCAAGCGGCGGCTCGATCGCACCAAGCTGCTCGATACCTTCAAGGACGCGTGTGTGACGACATCGGTGATCTTCATCATCGTCATCGGCGGCATCCTGTTCGCCCGGTTCCTGACCTATACGGGCCTGGTGGCGAGCGTCTCCGAAATCTTGTTGGGCCTGCAGCTCGACCCGTACCTCTACCTTCTCTGCTTCGCGGTGATCTACATCGTCCTCGGCATGCTGATCGACCCGATCGCGATCATGGTGATGACCCTGCCGGTGATGTTTCCGATCATGGTGGGGGCCGGTTTCGATCCGATCTGGCTCGGCGTGATCTCGATCAAGCTGGCCGAGATATCCCTGATCACACCGCCGGTCGGCCTCAACGTCTACGTGGTGCGGAGTTCCTCGCCGATTCCGCTCTCGCTTGAGGACGTGTTCGCCGGCGTGATGCCGTTCCTGGTGCTCGACGTCATTACCCTGGCGCTGCTCATCGCCTTTCCCCAAATCGTCCTGGTGCTGCCCAATCTGATGTATTGAGGGATCGCGAGCCCGGCCCGAGCCACGCGATCAGTTTCCCGGGGTTGCCGGCCCCGGCGTGACGAGCTTGTCCAACTGAGCGGCCAGCGCCGCCGGCGTATCGACCGGCAGGTCGCAAATCCGGTTCTTGCAGACATAGGCCGTGGCGTTGTCGTCGAGCAACGGGCGCCCGGCGAGCAGCGGCCATGTCGCGTTCTCGCGCGGGGCATCGGGTGCTATGACCGCGAGCACCGTTCCGATCAACGGTCGCTTATAGACCTCGGCCAGCAACCGCCGGGTGCGAGCGTCGCCGGGATCGCCGACGATCACGATTTCACGCGCCTCGTCGGGCTTGAAATAGAGCGCGCGAAGCAGCCCTGTGGCGAGCGGGGCCGAGGAGTCGAGATAGCGGCCGAGATCGCCCAAGATGGCGCGCGCCTGCGCCTCCAAAGCCGCCTCGCCGCCGAACAGGATCAGGCGATGCAAGGCGATCAGGGCGGCGGCATTGCCCGACGGGACGTTCTCTTCGTCGAGGATCGCTTTGGCGGGAACGCCCGTGTCACGGCCCACCGGCGTGAGGCGGAACGCCTTGCCCGGCTCGGTCTGGAAAAGCCCGATCAAGGTTTTCATTAGCCGTCTCGCGTCGTCGAGGCGGCGGACCTCGAAGTCGGTCTCGAAGAGATCGATCAGCGCCTCCACCAGATATGCGTAATCGTCGAGGAACACCTCCCCGGTCGTCTTGCCGGCCCGGCGGCTGTGGACCAGGCGATCGGCGGCGGGCCCGAGCAGACGGCTGGTTTCCACTCGCGCCACCCGCCGGTAGCGGTCGTCGCCCAGCACCTGCGCCGCCTTGGCGAAGGCGCTGACGGCAAGCGCGTTCCATGACGTGAGGATTTTGTCGTCGCGCAGCGGCGGAACGCGCCCGGCGCGCGCCGCGATCAACCGCGATCGGGCGTCACGCAGCCGTTCCTTTGTCTCCAGCAGGCGCTCCGGCTGGTCCAATAGCCGCAAGACGCTCCGTCCCCGGATCAGGCCGTGCGCCTGGTCCAGGTAGGCTTTGGTGAACCGCGCGGCCATTTGCTTGCCGAGGGCGGATCGCAGTTCTCCCCTGGTCCAGGTGTAGTAGCGCCCGTCCTGATGTTCGCTCTCGGAATCCAGCGCCGAGGCGAAACCGCCGTCGGGCAGACGAAACCGCGCCAGGAGGTCGTCCAGGATGGCCCGGGCGACGGCGGCGTAGCGCGGTCTTGCGGATGCCTGGTAGGCCTCGAGGTAGAGGCGGGCCAGCATGGCGTTTTCGTCGAGCATGATCTCGAAGTGGGGAGTTTGCCAGAACCGGTCGACCGCATAGCGATGGAAGGCCCCGCCCAACTGGTCGCGCACCCCGCCCGCCGCCATCCGGTCCAGGGTCCGGTAGACGTTTTCCAGCAGCGTCTTGTCGCCGCGCCGCACTCCGTGATGGAGAAGAAACGACAGGACGTTGGGACGAAGGAACTTGGGTCCGCGATCGAATCCGCCATGGGTCTTGTCGAACCTCTTGGACCAAGTGCTGGCGGCGGTCACGCGCGGGTCGGTCGCGCCTGGCGCGGTACCCGTCGGGACCGGCTCGGCTATCGCCCGCATTTGGCGGCGGATATCCTCGGCGTCGGCGAGGATTCCGGCG
>JASLSL010000363.1 GCA_030743445.1 Alphaproteobacteria bacterium | reverse complement strand
CATCGACGTCCACGACGCACCGCAAGACACGATGGAACGCCATTGGGAGGCGGCCAAGGCGGCGGAGAAGGGTTAACCCCTCATGAGCGCCCTGTTTTCCCCTGCCCGCCTTCGCGAGGTCGAATTTCCCAATCGCATCGTCGTCTCGCCGATGAGTCAGTACAGCGCCGAGGGTGGCTCGGCGACCGACTGGCACCTGATGCATCTCGGTCAGCTTGCGGTCTCGGGCGCGGGCTTGCTGATCGTCGAGGCGACCAATGTCGAGCCCGAGGGCCGGATCACGCAGCGGTGCCTCGGGCTCTATTCGGACGAGAACGAGGCCGCCCTCGCCCGCACGGTCGGGTTCTGCCGGACCCATAGCGATATACCGCTCGGCGTGCAACTGGCCCATGCCGGCCGCAAGGGCTCGGCCAAACTGCCGTGGCAGGGCCGGGCCGAGCCGCTGTCGGCGGCCGAGGGCGCCTGGGAGACGCTGAGCTGTTCCGGCATTCCCCGCGCCGATGGCTGGCCCGTGCCGCGCCGGATGGACGACGAGGATTTGGTTCGGGTCCGCGACGCCCATGTCGCGGCGGTCGAGCGCGCCCGGCGGATCGGCTTCGACTTGATCGAGTTCAACGCGGCGCACGGCTATCTGATCCACGAATTCCTCTCGCCCCTGACCAACCAGCGCGAGGATGCCTACGGCGGCTCGCTCGAGGCGCGGCTGCGCTATCCGCTGGAAGTCTTCCAGGCGATGCGGGCGGCCTGGCCCGAAGAGAAGCCCTTGGGGGTCCGGCTCTCGGCCACCGACTACGCCGAGGGCGGCTGGAATATCGAGGATACGGTCGCCTTCTGCCGCGAGCTCAAATCCCTCGGCTGCGACTACATCACAGTCTCGAGCGGCGGCCTGTTGCTCGAGCAAAGGGTGCCGATCGGCGAGGGCCATCAGGTCGAGATGGCGCGGACCGTGCGGGAGGCGGTGGATATTCCGGTGATGGCGATCGGGATGATCTTTCGCCCACACCACGCAGAGGAGATCGTCGCCGGCGGCGATGCGGATTTCGTCGCCCTCGCCCGCGGCATCCTGCACGACCCCCACTGGCCATGGCATGCGGCGGCGGCGCTCGGCGCCGACGTGACCTTTCCGCCGCAATATATCCGCGCATACAAATCCGGCTGGCTGAGGGAGTTGCGGGGCCACTCGCCTGAAGGCGAGTAGCGCGACTTTCGTCATTCCCGCGAACGCGGGGCGCGCGCTCCAGAATGACGGCCAGTGGTAAGAGATTATTACTCGAGACCCCCTCCCCCTAACCCCCTCCCTCGTCGGGGAGGGGGAATTAATTTTTTGCCCTGCACAGATTGTCCCCTCCCCCCTCGAGGGGGAGGGTTAGGGAGGGGGCGGCGCTTCGTGGCCCTAATCGTTCTGCAGCAGGTGGATCAGGCTGGACGTGTCCCAGCGATTGCCGCCGCGGTCCTGGACTTGGGCGTAGAACTGGTCGATCAGCGCGATGGCCGGCAGGCGCGCGCCGTTGACCTTGGTCTCGGCCAGGCAGATGCCGAGGTCCTTGCGCATCCAGTCGACCGCGAAGCCGAACTCGAACTCGCCCTCGCACATGGTCGCCGCGCGGTTCTCCATCTGCCAGGACCCGGCCGCCCCCTTGGAGATCGTGGCGATCACCTTGTCCATGTCGAGCCCGGCCTTGAGCCCGAAATTGATGCCTTCCGAGAGCCCCTGGACCAGTCCCGCGATGCAGATCTGGTTGACCATCTTGGTGAGCTGGCCGCTGCCGACCTCGCCGATCAGGGTGACGTTGCCGGCGTAGCAGTCGGCGACCGGGCTCATCTTGTCGAAATCCGTCTGGTCGCCGCCGCACATCACCGTCAGGGCGCCGTTCTCGGCTCCCGCCTGACCGCCCGAGACCGGCGCGTCGACGAAGCCGAGCCCGTTCTCCTTGGCGGCGGCGTATAGCTCGCGCGCGAGCACCGCCGAGGCCGTGGTGTTGTCGACGTGGACGGCGCCCGTCGCCATCCCGGCATAGATGCCGTCCTCGCCCAAAACGACGCTACGCACGTCGTCGTCGTTGCCGACGCAGGTGAAGACCAAGTCCTGGCCCTGGGCCGCTTCGCGCGGCGTCTTGGCGCTGGCTCCGCCGTGCTCCGCGACCCATTTTTCGGCCTTGGCGGCGGTCCGGTTGTAGACGGTCATGTCGTGACCGCCACCCTTCAGATGGCCGGCCATCGGATATCCCATGACGCCGAGCCCGACAAAGGCAACCTTGCTCATCGCGTTATTCCCCCCGGGGTGTGTTATTGGGCGCGCATCTTAACGATGCCGGGACGCGGCCTCAATCGCCGTTATTCGCGCCCGAGATAGTCGAGAATCTCTTGCCAGCTCGCCTCGTTCGGCGCCATCAGCAAGCCCTCGACCCGGTCGGTCGGCCGGTAGGGCTTGCCGTCGACCCGTGCGCTGTAGCCGCCGGCTTCGCGATGGATCAGCACTCCCGCCGCATGGTCCCAGGCCCAGAGCCGCCGGTAGATCGAGAAATGCTTCGCGCCGCGCGCCAGGAGCGTCATGTCATGACCGGCGCAGCGCCAGTTGCGGATGTCCTTGAACCCCTCGGCCCGCGCCCGGAGCCGGTCGCGCAAATCCTGTCCCAGGGTGGTGTAGTTGATCATGCCCGTCATCTCGTCGAGCGACGTCGGGCCCGCGACTTTGATCGGTTCACCACCATATGTAGCCCCCTCCCCCTTCACCGCGACCGCGGTCTCGCCCGCGACCGGATCGTGGATCCAGCCGATCCGTGTCTCGCCGCCTTCGATATAGGCGACGACCATGGCGAAGGGCTCGTTTCCGTTGGAGAAGTTGCGCGTGCCGTCGACCGGGTCGATCAACCAGAGCGGCTCGCCGGCCGAGAGGCGGTCGAGCACGTCCGGGTCCTTGCCGACCGCTTCCTCGCCGACGATGTGGGAGCCGGGCGCGAGCTCCCCGAGACGCCGGGTCATCCGGTGCTCGGCGTCGAGGTCGGCAATGGTGACGATATCGCCCGGGTTCTTTTCCATCACCTCGTGATCGGCGAGGCTCTTGAATCGCGGCAGCACGTCTTCCACCGCAGCCTCGCGGATGATGTCGATGACGCGGTCGGGATCGGGAAGCATCAGGGATCCGAGCAAGGAAAAGGGCCACGCGGGGATGTCGCGCGGCCCTTATCTTTAACAGTCGGCCGGGTGGAGGACTAGAAGTCCATTCCGCCCATGCCGCCCATGCCGCCCATGTCGCCGCCTGGCATTCCGCCGGCCGGCTTGTCTTCCGGCCGCTCGGCGATCATCGCCTCGGTAGTGATCAACAGACCGGCGACCGAGGACGCGTCCTGCAGGGCGCAGCGCACGACCTTGGCCGGGTCGATGATACCGGCCTTGATCAGGTCGCAGTACTCGCCATTCTGGGCATCGAAGCCGAAGTTGGACTGCTTCGATTCCAACAACTTGCCGACCACGATCGAGCCGTCGGCGCCGGCGTTCTCGGCGATCTGGCGCGTCGGAACGGTGAGCGCGCGGCGCACGATATCGATGCCGACCCGCTGGTCGTCGTTGCCGGGCTTGAGCTTGTCGAGCGTGGCCACCGCCCTAAGCAGCGCAACGCCGCCGCCGGGCACCACGCCCTCCTCGACCGCGGCCCGGGTCGCGTGCATCGCGTCCTCGACGCGATCCTTGCGCTCCTTGACCTCGACCTCGGTGGCGCCGCCGACGTTGATCACCGCGACGCCGCCCGCGAGCTTGGCGAGACGCTCCATCAGCTTCTCGCCGTCGTAGTCCGAGGTGGTTTCCTC
>JASLSL010000362.1 GCA_030743445.1 Alphaproteobacteria bacterium | reverse complement strand
GACGCAAGGGGCAGGCGGGTTCAGGCCGTGGGATTAATCGTCGCACCCGCCGCCGCCGCGCCGTCGACGGTGACCAGCTCGTCCTCGATCCCGACCCGGCCCTCGGCGATCAGCCGGACCGCGAGCGGGTAGATCACGTGTTCCTGCTCGAGCACCCGGGCCGCGAGGCTCGCCGCATGGTCGTCCGGGCCGATCGGCACCGCGGCTTGGACGATGATCGGCCCGCTGTCCATCTCGGTGCGGACGAAATGCACGGTGCAGCCGGCGAACCGCACGCCCGCCGCGAGCGCCCGCTCGTGCGTGTCCAGTCCCTTGAAGGCGGGCAATAGGGACGGGTGGATATTGATCAGCCGGTCGCGCCACCGCTCGACGAAGCCTGCCGTCAAGAGGCGCATGAACCCGGCGAGCGCGATCAGCTCGACGCCGCGCTCCGCCAATGCCGCGGTGACCGCCGCCTCGAAGCCCTCGCGGCCGTCGTAGTCGCGGTGCGGCACGACCAGGGCCTCGATCCCGGCCTCGTTCGCCCGGGCGAGGCCCGCCGCGTCCGGCTCGTTGGACAGCACGACGACGATTTCGGCCGGATAGTCGGCGGCGGCGCAAGCGTCGATCAGCGCCTGCATGTTGGTGCCGCGGCCGGAGATCAATACCGCGAGCTTCAAGCGGTCCACCATCGTGCTAACCGTCGATCACGACCGCCGGGCCGTCGCCGGCGGCGGTGATTTCGCCGATCCTGTGGACCGTCTCGCCGCTCTCCGTCAGCGCGGAGGCGACCTCTTCCGCCGCGTCCGCCTTGACGACGACCGCCATCCCGATGCCGGTGTTGAAGGTGCGATCCATCTCATCCCGATCGATGCCGCCGGCCTCGGCGAGCCATCCGAAGACCGGCGGCTCCGGCCAGGCGCCGCGGTCGAGCCGCGCCGCGAGGTCGTCCGGCAGGGCCCTGGGCAGGTTCTCGGGGAGGCCGCCGCCGGTGATGTGGGCGAGGCCCCGCACGCCGCCGGTGGCGATCGCGGCGAGGCAGCTCCGGGCGTAGATCCGGGTCGGCGACAGCAACGCCTCGCCGAGCGTCGCGGCCACCTCGAAGGGTGCTGTGGCGCCATAGTCGAGGCCGGCGTCCTCGACGACCCGCCGAACCAGCGAGAACCCGTTGGCATGCAGACCGCCGCTGGCGAGGCCGAGCACGACGTCGCCCGCGGCGACTTCCGACCCGCTCAGTACCCGGTCGCGCTCGACCGCGCCGACGGCGAAGCCGGCGAGGTCGTAGTCTCCCGCGGCATAAAGGCCCGGCATTTCCGCCGTCTCGCCGCCGACCAACGCGCATCCGGCGTTGCGGCAGCCCTCGGCGATGCCGGTGACGATCTCCTCGGCGACGTCCGGCTCGAGCTTGCCGCTCGCGAAGTAGTCGAGGAACAACAGCGGCTCCGCGCCCTGGACGACCAGGTCGTTGACGCACATCGCGACCAGGTCGATGCCGACCGTTTCGTGCTTGCCGACCGCGATCGCGATTTTCAGCTTGGTTCCGACGCCGTCGGTCGCGGCAACCAGCAGCGGGTCGTCGTAGCCCGCCGCCTTGAGGTCGAACAGCCCGGCGAAGCCGCCGAGTTCGGCGTCGGTGCCCGGGCGCGCGGTCGATCGCGCCAAGGGCTTCAGGGCTTCGACGAGCGCGTTGCCGGCGTCGATGTCGACCCCGGACTCGCGGTAGGTCAGACCGGCCGAAGGGCGTTGGCGAGCTATGGCTTCCTCGCGGGTAAGTTTGTATAACCTGGGGCCGAACATACTCTATCCGGGGTCGTTTGCAATGCCCGATCTCCGCGGTTCCCGGGGCTTCGTGATGATATCGCTGGCGTTCGCCGCAAGCCTCTTCTGGGCTGCGGCCGAAGCCCAGATTCGCGACATCTATACGGTACCGGCGGTCGCGGTCGACGAGCGCGCCGCCGACGAGCTCGCCGCCAAGACCAAGGGCATTGCGCGGGCGCAGCAGGAGGCGCTCCGACGGCTGTTCGAGCTGATCACGCTGCGCAACGATCACGATCTATTGCCGGAAATCGACGACACGATGGTCCAACAGGTGATCCACGACTATGCGGTGGCCGGCGAGAAATTCGGCGGCGGCCGGTATCTCGCCGAACTCACGGTTCGCTTCAAGCCCGAGGCGGTACGCCGGCTGATGCGCGCGCGCAACATGCCGTTCGCCGAGACGCGGAGCCGCCCGGTCCTGGTCCTGCCGGTCTATCAGGTCGCCGGGTCGATCTTGTTGTGGGACGATCCGAACCCGTGGTTCGCGGCCTGGTCGAAGCGCCCCGCGCCCAAGGGCCTGCTACCGCTGACCCTGCCGCTCGGCGACTATTCGGACGTCGAGGAGATCAGCGCGGAGATGGCGGTCCGCGGCAACGACGAACGGCTGAATGCGATCGCCAAGAAATACCAGGCTTTGGCGACGCTGGTCGCCGCCGCCCGGCTCACCATCGATCCGGCCACCGGCGCGCCGACCATCCAGGTGTCGATGACCCGCTACGGCGCCGGCGACGTCGGCCGGACCCTGATACGCAGCTTCTCGGCCGCGCCGGGTGGCGAGCTCGAACCCCTGCTCGACGAGGCGGTCGAAGCGCTGATGATCCAGGCCGAGGAGGACTGGAAGCGCGACAATCTGCAGACCGCGAACAACGACCAGCGGATCACCGCCGTCGTGCCGATCGTCGATTTCGGCGAGTGGCTGGTGATTCGCGAACGTCTCGGCCGGGTTTCCACCCTGAAACGGGTCGACGTCATGCGTATCTCGGTCAAGGAAGCGGAGATCAGTCTCAAATTCACCGGCGGCGCCGACCAACTGCGCCTTGCCATGGCGCAGAGCGACCTCGACCTCGCCTACGTGCAGGCGCAGAGCGGTTACGTCTTGCGGCTCGGCACCAAGCGCTAGATAGGGCGGGAGCGCGCACGGTGTCCCTTCTCGGCAGCCTGCCGAACATCATCACGCTGATCCGCCTTCTGGCGGTGCCGCTGATGGTGTGGCTCGTGCTGGCGGATGAGATGGCGATCGCGTTCTGGGTGTTCATCGCGGCGGGCGTCTCGGACGGCGTCGATGGCTATCTCGCCAAGCGGCTCAACGCGATCACCGAGCTCGGCACTTACCTCGACCCGCTTGCGGACAAGGCGATGCTCGCCGCGATTTTCGTGACCCTCGGCTATACCGGCGGGGTCGCGGTGTGGCTCGTCATTCTGATCGTGTTCCGCGACATAATGATCGTCGGCGGGGTCTTGCTTGGCCATACGCTCGACCTGAAGATGCGGGTGGCGCCGCTCTATATCAGCAAGGTCAATACCGTGGTGCAGATCGTCCTGGCGGCGTTTCTGCTGGCCAAGCCCGGTATTGGACTCGAGGATTACGGTCTGACCGGTGTCCTGGTATACATCGTCGCAGCGACGACCGTGGTCTCGAGCATCTTCTATCTGGTGCGTCTGCTCGTGAGCTTCGACGAGAGCGTGGGCCGCGACATCGGCGGAGACGCCGGGGAGGAAGGGGTATGACGGGCCAACAGCGCACGATCGCATGGATTGCCGGTCTGGTGGTCTTCCTGGCCTTGCTGTTCGTTCTCAGAACGGTGCTGCTGCCCTTCGTCGTCGGCATGGCGGTTGCCTACTTCCTCGATCCCGTGTGCGACCGTATGGAGCATTGGGGCTGTTCGCGGACGGTCGCGACGGTGATCGTGACTGCTTTGTTCTTCGTTCTGGTCGTTCTCGCCTTCGCGCTGGTCGGGCCGCTGCTCTACGCTCAAATCGTCGAGTTCGTCGCCAAGCTGCCCGGCCTGCTCGACGTGATCGAGGCCAAGGCGGCGCCGCTGATCACCGAGCTGACCGCGCGCATCGAGGTCGGCAAGGGCGGCGAGTTCCGCGAAGCCGTCATGAAGTCGATCGGCCAGGCGGCGGAAATCGGCGGTGCCGTGCTCGGCCAGGTGTTGAGCGGCCTCGGCGCCGTAGTGAGCGTCATTTCGCTGATCGTGATCACCCCGGTGGTGTCGTTCTTCCTGTTGCGCGACTGGGACCGCATCGTAAAGCGCATCGACGGCTGGTCGCCGCGCGAACACGCCGAGACGATCCGCGAGCAGGCGCGGCTGGTCGACCAGACCCTGGCCGGATTCGTGCGCGGACAGATGCTGGTCTGTTTGATCGTCGGCTCGTACTACGCGACGGCGCTGACGGTGGTCGGCCTCGAATTCGGCATCGTCGTCGGCCTCGTCACCGGGTTGATGCTGTTCATTCCCTATGTCGGCATGCTGACCGGCTTCGCCGTCAGCATGGGCCTGGCGTTCGCCCAGTTCGACTCCGCCCAGTCGATCCTGCTGGTCGCCGTGGTGTTCGCGGTCGGGCAGCCCCTGGAGGGCGTCTTCCTGACGCCGAAGCTGGTCGGCGACCGGGTCGGTTTGCACCCGGTCTGGATCCTGTTCGCACTGCTCGCCGGCGCGTCGCTGTTCGGGTTCGTCGGCGTGCTGCTGGCGGTGCCGACCGCGGCCGTGATCGGCGTCGGCGTGCGCTTTGCAATCGGCCGCTACCTCGCCGGCCCGCTCTACAACGGGGCCGGGCCCGGTGGTAAAGGCGACGACGGTTCGCCGTGACCGACTCCCAGCAGCTCGCGCTCGAATTCCCGCATCGTCCCGCCCATGGGCGCGAGGATTTCCTGGTCAGCCCGAACAACGAGGAAGCGGTGGCCTGGATCGACCGCTGGCCGGATTGGCCGGCGCCGGCGCTCGCGGTCTATGGCCCTGCAGGTTGCGGCAAGACCCATCTGGCTCAGGTCTGGCGCGCCCGAAGCGGCGCCGAAGTCTTGCAAGCCGCGGGCATCGCGGCAGGCGATGCACGGCCGCTCCCCGAGGGCGCCGCATCGTGCATTGTCGACGTGAAAACGGGAGATGGGGCGCCGGACGGCATCGACGAGGCCGCACTGCTGCATCTCTACAATCTCGTCGCCGAGGCCGACGGACATATGCTGATCACCTCGCGCGAGGCGCCGGCGCGGTGGAACCTCGACCTGCCGGATCTCGCGTCGCGCCTGACCGCCGCCCCCGCGGTCGCGATCGGCCCACCCGACGACGCGCTGATCGGCGCGGTGCTGGTCAAGCTGTTCCACGACCGGCAACTGCGCGTCGGCGAAGACGTGATAACCTTTTTGCTCGCCCGGATGGAGCGGTCGTTCGCCGCCGTCCGGGCGATTGTCGCGGCGCTCGACCGATCCGCGCTGGCCGCGCACCGCAACATCACGGTGCCGCTGGCGCGCGACGTGTTGCGCCAGTTCGAACAACAGGGAGAACGGGAGGAGTAACCGCCATGGATTTAGGTATTTCGGGCAAGAAGGGAATCGTCTGCGCCGCCTCGAAGGGACTCGGCAAGGGCTGTGCGATGTCGCTCGCGCGCGATGGCGTCGACCTGGTGATCAACAGCCGGACGGAAGAGACGCTCGAGGCGACGGCCGAGGAAATCCGCAGTGCCACCGGCGTCGCCGTGACCGCCGTCGCCTGCGACATCACCACCGAGGAAGGTCGCGTAAAGGTGCTCGCGGCCTGTCCCGACCCCGACATCCTGGTGAACAACGCGGGCGGCCCGCCGCCGGGCGACTTCCGCGAGTGGGGCCGCGACGAGTGGATCGCCGCGATCGACGCCAACATGCTGACCGCGATCTTCATGATCAAGGCGACGGTCGACGGCATGATCGAGCGCAAGTTCGGGCGCATCGTCAACATCACCTCGGCGGCGGTGCGGTCGCCGATCGAGGAACTCGGCCTCTCGAACGGCGCGCGCGCCGGCCTGACCGGCTTCGTCGCCGGAACCTCGCGCAAGACCGTGCGCCACAACGTCACGATCAACAACATCCTGCCGGGGCCGTTCGCGACCGACCGGCTGCTCGGCAATATCCGGCACCGGGCCGAGGCCGCGGGCATCGACTTCGAGGAGATGAAGGAGCAACGGGCGGCCCAGAACCCGGCCGGACGCTTCGGCACGGCCGAGGAGTTCGGCGACGCCTGCGCCTACCTGTGCAGCGATCAGGCGAGCTTCATCACCGGCCAGAACCTGGTGCTCGACGGCGGCTCCTTTCCCGGCACGCTTTGACAGACGGCGCGCGGCCGGGAGAGGTCCTGTTCGACCGGGGCTACACGCGGATCCGGCGCTGCCGGCACGGCCCCATGGTCTATCCGCTGACCGACCGCTTCGTCGGCCGGTCCCTCGACCTCTACGGCGAGTTCTCGCAGGGTGAGGCGGACCTCTTCGGGCAGATCGTGAAGCCGGGCCAAGTGGTGGCCGAGATCGGCGCCAATATCGGCGCCCATACGGTGCCGCTCGCCGCCATGGTGGGGCCGGGCGGAGGCGTGCTGGCGCTCGAGCCCCAGCGCATCCTGTTCCAGATGCTGTGCGCGAACGTGGCGTTGGCCGGCCTCGGCAACGTCCATACCCACCACGCGGCGGCGGGGCGGGAGGAGGGGCACATCCTCGTGCCCAACATCGATTACGGGGCGGAGGGGAATTTCGGCGGCGTGGCGCTCGGCGAATACGAGACGGGTGCCCGCGTCCGGGTCGCGCGGCTCGACGATTTCGGCCTTGGCGCCTGCCATTTCATGAAGATCGACGTCGAGGGCATGGAGGGCGAGGTGATCGCGGGCGCCGAGGACACGATCCGCGCATTCCGGCCCGTGCTCTACGTGGAGAACGACCGGCGCGAGAAGTCCGCCGCCCTCATCGAGCAGCTCTTCGGCCTCGGCTACCGGCTCTACTAGCACCTGCCGCCGCTGTTCAATCCCGATAACTTCCTCGCCAACGGCGAGAACGTGTTCGGGCGCATCGTCTCGGTCAACATGCTGTGCCTGCCCGAGGAGCGGCCCCGGAAGCTGGCGCATTTCCGCGCCATCGAATCGCCCGACGACTGGTGGAAGAGCGGCGGGTGACTTATACCGAGCGTCTCAATGGGTTCCTGTCACTGAACCTTGGTATTAGTAATCGGCAGGGGTCAGGAAGGCGCGCAGCTCGCCATCGCCCGGGCCCTGGGATTCCCAC
>JASLSL010000361.1 GCA_030743445.1 Alphaproteobacteria bacterium | reverse complement strand
TCGGAACGCAATTCCCTCGATGCCATCCAGAGGATCGCCGGCATCGAGCGCCTCCAGAAGATCGACAACGCATTCCTCGCCCTCGCCGATCACCAGGTAATCGGCCTCGGACGTCATCAAACAAAACTCGGGCATCGAGGTGATGTGCTCGCCGCCGAGAATGATGCGGAGGTCGGGGCGCGCCTGCTTGATTAGCTCGACCAGACGAACCACCGACGGCCATTCGTGCGTGAAGACGACCGTAATGCCGACGATCTCGGACTCGTGGGGTATGCGCCGCACGACTTCCTCGAATCGCAGACCGACAAGATAGCCCTTGCAGTATCGGGTGCGGATTTCCGGTCCTTCGCCTACGGCGTCAACGACGCATACTCGCCGCCCGTCCCGCTCCACCGCCGCCGCAATATAGGCAAGGCCGAGCGGCAGCGTGATCGATGTCGTGGCGAACCGAAACGATTCGACGGCCGGAGGCCGAATTAGACAAATATCAAACATGCCCTGCGCATTGCGCCACGTCTTGTGCACGAATCGTCGTAACTAGATATTGGTGGCATTTCCAAAGCAAAACAACCCCGACGGATAGACACAGCTTTCGATTGCAACGAATCTCCACTGCCGACCAGCTCATAATATGTTTTACAATCTGTATGAGCGATCATCTGAGTAATTCGGATAAATTTTGTTCAGTCCAATAACTTGCCCTTCGGGCTGTACCGAAACCAGCTAAGGCCGACGGCACAAATGCTCACGCGGCGAGCAGAATCGGTCGGCAATATTAAGTAGGGCTTATTCGTCGAGTAACCTGCACTGATTTCGTACGCTAAAACGCACGTCGGAACTGGTTGTCGAATTCGAATTCTTTCTCGGTTGTCAGACGCAGATCGCGCAAAACGATCCCCTGGGTATTCAGAGTTTTCGAGAAGGTTTGGCCGGATCGGTCGTTGAGAATCTCCCGAATCTGTTTACGTCGCTCGCCTTCGAACAGACGCAGCGAGCGTTTGTCGACCGAGGGCACGAACCCGACCGCGGTCTCGGAATTAAGCTCCATGAAGTTGTCCGGCAGTGTCACGATGTGCTCGCTGACATCGGCATCGAGTGCCGGAAAGGCTGCGAATGCAAGTGCCGCCGCATGATCGAGAATGTCGTCCGAGATGTTGCCTAGCGATCGCATCAGACCGTGAATCACGGTATCGAATTCCGGCTTGTAGTCTTTGAGCAAAGTTACGCTGAACATGATGTTGAGCTTTTCGAACTCTTGATTGATCAGGCATTCGAAGTTTCGCTCGTCACTGAAATAAGCCTCGATATCCTCGCGTGTATCGAACCATTCCTCGCGTGATTTCGCATCGAACTCGGTAAAGAAGGCGGCGACCTTTTCACCCGCCCCATCGGTGTCGGAAGATGCCGCCTCGCCGACTTCGAGCAACTGCTGCAATATGTCGATCGGGTTGACGCCGTAAAGATGGCCGACTCGAAGCAGTGGCTTGTACACGTCGAGATTCCAGGCGAAATCGACAAGGAAGTGCAGCTTACGCAGGTAGAACAGTTCGGACTCCGTCATGGTGGTCGTTTCACGCAGGCTTTCTTCGTACTCGAAGGCGCGAATCGTCGTTTGGTCGGGACAGCGATAGACGCCGGCATCGCCGTGAATCAGCCTATAGCGGGTCCTAAAGCCAAAGGTCTTTCGGGTGTCGGGCGAATTCGTCTCCGCGCCCGCGAGAAGACGCATGTTATGATTTTGAATGATGTCGACGCCGTAATCGCATAAATCCCGCAGCGCCTGGATATGGCTGTTCAAGGTTTCTCCCGGCAACGGGACGATCACGTCCGAGTATGTCTTGCTGCCGATATCGTGGAATTTTCTCTGGTATTCGACATATGTGTCGGTGGCGATGTTGTCCCGCTTGATGTTCGACAAGACTTCCGGATCCAGGCTTTGGACCGCCATTACCGGAACCACCATATCGCCGAGGATTTCACCGATTTCGAGATTGCGCTCGGTGACGTTCTTGGCGAGCCAGATGTGACACTTTTGTGGCTTGTCCACACTGTCCTTCACCTTGCGGATCGCTTTGGCGATCTCGATATCGCGCTTGAGGATGCCGAAATTGGCGTCGCAAACGATCCAGTTGTTCGCTTGCGACCGATGCCCGACGTATTCGATCTCAGCCAACGCCGTATCGAAGTCGAGCCGCCGCACGAGGTCCTTCGAAGCCGAGCCCCATGCGCAGAATGTACATTTGAACGGGCACCCGCGATTGGTTTCGAGCATGGGTACCATGCCGGCTAAGAGAAACTCGTCCAGATAGCCGCTCAGGTATGGCGATTGAATGTTGTCGATCACTTTCTTTAGTGTCCGTTCGCCCGTGCGATGCATTCCGTCGCCGTCGCGCCAAAGAATGTTTTGCGGTAGTAGGGTGCGATCCCCGTTCGCGTCCCGCCACCACTCGATGATCTCCGAAAACGGCTCCTCTCCTCCATCGACGACCACGAAATCGACATAGTCATGGCGCCCGAACATCTGCATCCGCTGATCCGGATCGGGATCGATGTTGGGGCCGCCGGCGATGATCAGTGCATCGGGAAGCGCTTCGCGCGCATAGCTTCCCACGGCAATGTTAAGGTTCTCGTTCCAGCCATAGTTCGAGAACCCGATGACGTCCGGCTTCTCCTCGCAGGCCCGCCGGAGAAACAGTTCGGGATTCTTGAACAGAGAGATGTCGACGGCGTCGCCATGTTCCGCTACCGCATACGCCTTGATAAATCCGATATTGAGCGGAACCGGGAGCGATTCGTTGTCCACGGAATACGTATGTGCGAGATCCGCGAGGAATACCTTCGTCGGTGTCGCCATCGGTCAAGACGCGAACGCGCGACCTCCGTATTTCAACATTTAATCGATGGTTGGCCGTCTGCACTATATCCTGCCAATTGGTACCAGAAATACAATTGCAGACCGGTAGATAGCGCGCGACCTTCGATGTCACGCGACGACCGTCCGTGCCACCATGGATATTGCGGGTACGAGTAAACCGAATTCGTAACGCGTTGGCGGTTATCTTTCTGAGTTCTCGCGATAACCCCTACTCCGCCATGGCCGCGGTTCCCGCCTTCTCGATGCGGGCGGCGCAGAACTTGAACTCGGGGATCTTGCCGAACGGGTCGAGCTGCGGGTTGGTCAGGAAATTAGCCGGCGCCTCGGCAAAGCAGAACGGGACGAAAATCAGCCCTTCCGGCACCGCCCCGTCGACCCGGGCCTTGAGCTCGATAATGCCGCGGCGGGTCGCGATCCGCACCATCTCGCCGGGCTCGACCTCCATGCGCCGCAGATCGTGGGAGTTGAGGCAGGCGAACGCCTCGGGCTCGAGCGCATCGAGGATCGTCGCGCGCCGCGTGATCGCCCCGGTGTGCCAGTGCTCGAGCTGCCGGCCGGTGGTCAGCACCATCGGGTATTCGTCGTCCGGCATCTCGTCCGGCGGCACGATGTCGGCGCCGACCAGCTTGCCGCGCCCGGTCGCGGTCGGGAAGCTTTCGGCGAAGACGATCTCGTTGCCCGGCCGGTCCGGCGCGTCGCACGGATAGGTCACCGAGTCCTCGGCCTCGAGCCGCTCCCAGGTGATGTTGTCGAGCGAGCCCATGATCCGGCCCATCTCGGCGAACACGTCCTTGGGGTGGGTGTAATTCCAATCGAGTCCGATGCGCCGCGCGATCTCCTGGATCAGCCACCAGTCCTGCTTGGCCTCGCCCGGCAGCTCCAGCGCCGCCCGGCCGAGCTGGACCTGGCGGTTGGTGTTCGAGACGGTGCCGTCCTTCTCGGGCCAGGCCGAGGCCGGCAGGATCACGTCGGCGTGGAACGCGGTCTCGGTCAGGAACAGATCCTGCACCACCAGGTGCTCGAGCTTGGCCAGCGCCGCGCGCGCGTGCTGGGCGTCCGGGTCGGACATCGCCGGGTTCTCGCCCAGGATGTACATGCCCTTGATCTGGCCCGCATGCACCGCGTCCATGATCTCGACCACGGTCAGGCCGCGCTTGGGATCGAGCTCGGTGCCCCAGAATTCCTCGAAGGTCTTGCGGTGCTCCGCGTCCTCGACCGAGCGGTAGTCGGGATAGACGATCGGGATCAACCCCGCGTCGGAGGCACCCTGGACGTTGTTCTGGCCGCGCAGCGGATGCAGCCCGGTGCCGGGCCGGCCGATCTGCCCGGTGATCAGTGCCAGATCGATCAGGCAGCGCGCGTTGTCGGTGCCGTGGACGTGCTGCGAGATGCCCATGCCCCAGAAGATGATCGAGGCCTCCGATTTGGCGTAGACCCGGGCCACGGTGCGCAGGGTCTCCGCGTCGATGCCGCAGATCGCCGACATCTTCTCCGGCGTGAATTCCTTGAGGTGGTCGCGCAGCTGCTCGAAGCCCTCGGTCCGCGCCTGGACAAACTGCTCGTCGTAGAGCCCTTCCTCGACGATCGTGTGCAGCATCGCGTTCAGCATCGAGACGTCGGTCCCGGGGTTGAACTGCAGCATGTGGGTCGCGTGGCGCTTCAGCGCCTGGGCCCGCGGGTCGATCACGATCAGGGTCTTGCCGAGCTTGGCCTGCTGCTTGAAGAAGGTGGCGGCGACCGGGTGATTGTTGGTCGCGTTGGTGCCGATCAGGACGATCACCTCGGCGTCCTCGGCCGCGGTGAAGGGTGCGGTGACGGCACCGGAGCCGATGCACTCCATCAGGGCGGCGACCGACGAGGCGTGACAGAGGCGCGTGCAGTGGTCGACGTTGTTGGTGCCGAAGCCGGTGCGCACCAGCTTCTGGAACAGGTAGGCTTCCTCGTTCGAGCCCTTGGCCGACCCGAAGCCGGCCATCGCCGAGGGACCGTCGCGATCGATGATCTTCTTTAGGCCGCCGCCGGCCGCATCCAGCGCCTCCTGCCACGTCGCCTCGCGGAAATGGGTCGAGGGGTCGGCCGGGTCGACATCCTCGTGGGCGTCCTTCGCGACACCATCTTTGCGAATCAGCGGCTTGGTCAGCCGGTGCGGGTGGTCGACATAGTCGAAGCCGAAGCGGCCCTTGACGCACAGCCGGTTGCGGTTGGCCGGGCCCTCGCGGCCCTCGACATGCAACAGCTTGCCGTCCTTCAAATTGTAGGTGATCTGGCAACCGACGCCGCAATAGGGACAGATGCTGTCGACCTGCTCGTCCGGGAACTCGGTGCGCACGCCCTCCTCGTCGAGCAGGTTGGCCGGCATCAGGGCGCCGGTCGGGCAGGCCTGGACGCATTCGCCGCAGGCGACGCAGGTGCTCTCGCCCATCGGGTCGTCGAAGTCGAAGGTGATCTTCGAGCCGTGGCCGCGATAGGACATGCCGATGACGTCGTTGACCTGGACCTCGCGGCAGGCGCGGACGCAGAGGTTGCAGTGGATGCAGGCATCGAGGTTCACCGCCATCGCGGGATGGCTGGTATCGGTTGCCGGCGTGCCGCGCGCCGGGAAGCGGCTGGTCGCGACCTCCATCTTGTCGGCCCAGGCCCAGAAGTCGGACTCCGGGTCGTGGGCGACGTCGCGCGCCGGCTGGTCGGCGACGAGCATTTCGAACACCATCCGCCGCGCCGACTTGGCCCGCTCGCTCGCGGTGTCGACGACCATGCCGCCGGTCGGCGTTCGCACGCAGGATGCCGCGAGCACCCGCTCGCCTTCGATCTCGACCATGCAGGCGCGGCAGTTGCCGTCGGCTCGGTAGTCCGGCTTCGGCGAATGGCAGAGGTGCGGCACCTCGATGCCGAGACGGTCGGCGATCTGCCAGATGGTCTCGCCAGGCTCGGCCTCGACTCGCCGGCCGTCGAGGGTGAAGGTGATTTTGTCGCTCATGTCACGTCCACTCATATTACGTCTTCCGGAAAGAACTTAAGTACCGAGAACGCCGGGTTGGCGGCGGCCTGGCCGAGGCCGCAGATCGAGGCGTCGGTCATCGCGGCGCCGAGCTCCTGGATCAGCCCGGCGTCCCACTTGCCGCCCGCCATCAGCTTGACCGCCTTTTCGGTGCCGACCCGGCAGGGCGTGCACTGACCGCAGCTCTCGTCCTCGAAGAAGCGCATCAGGTTGAGCGCGACGTCGCGCATATGGTCCTGGTCGGAGAGGATCACCACTGCGTGGCTGCCGACGAAGCAGCCGTGCTTCTCCAACTGGCCGAAGTCGAGCGGGATGTCGGCCATGCTCTCGGGCAGGATGCCGCCCGAGGCGCCGCCCGGAAGATAGCCCTTAAAGCTGTGACCATCGGCCATGCCGCCCGAATGCTCCTCGACCAGTTCGCGGGCGGTGGTGCCCGCCGGCGCCAGCTTGACCCCCGGCTGCTTGACCCGGCCCGAGACCGAGTAGCTGCGCAGGCCCTTCGACTCGCCCTTGCCCTGGCTCGCGAACCAGTCGGCGCCGTTCTTGGCGATGTCGCGGATCCAGTAGAGCGTCTCGACGTTGTTGACCAGCGTCGGCCGGCCCCACAGCCCGTCCTCGGCGACGTAGGGCGGGCGCTGCCGCGGCAGGCCGCGCTTGCCCTCGATGCTCTCGATCATCGCCGACTCCTCGCCGCAGATATAGGCGCCCGCACCCCGGCGCAGGTGGATATTGGTCGCTTGGTCGAGTCCGGCCGCCTCGATCGCCGATATCTCCTTTAAAAGAATTTCCCGCACATGCGGGTATTCGTCACGCAGATAGATATAGACCGCGTCGGCCTCGACGACCCAGGCGGCGACCAGCATACCCTCGAGGAAGCGGTGCGGGTCGCGCTCCATGTAGTGACGGTCCTTGAAGGTGCCGGGCTCGCCCTCGTCGGCGTTGACCGCCATCAGCCGCGGCCGGTCCTCGGCGCGCACATACTTCCACTTGGTGCCGGCCGGGAACCCGGCGCCACCGAGCCCGCGCAGGCCGGCATCGCTCATGATCTCGATCATTTCCTCCGTGCTGCGGCCGCCTTCGAGGCATTGGCGCAACAGGGCATAGCCGCCATCGCTCTCGTAGGCGTCGAAATCGGTGTAGTCGGGAATCGCCGGATGGGTGTGGCCGGCCTCGACCGCGTGCTTGATATCGTCGAGGGTCGCGCGCGTGACGTGGTTGTGGCCGACCTCGGCGACCGGTGCGGTATCGCAGCGTCCCATGCAGGGCGCGGGCACGACCCGGACCTCGCCCTTGTAGTAGTCCGAAAGCCCGTCGAGCAGGTCCTCGGCCCCCATCAGCTCGCAGGTCAGACTGTCGCAGACTCGGATGGTGAGCGCCGGCAGGGCGTCCCCGCCTTGCTTGACGATGTCGAAATGGGCGTAGAACGAAGCGACCTCGTAGACCTCGGCGAGCGCCAGCCGCATCTCGCTGGCGAGGGCCGCGAGGTGGGCGGCCGAGAGCTGGTTGTATTCGTCTTGGATCAGGTGCAGATGCTCGATCAGCAGGTCGCGTTGGCGCGACCGGTCGCCGAGCAACGCCTGGACCTCACCGACCGCCGCGTCGTCGAGCTGCCGGCCCTTCGGATGGGGAACGCCCGTGCGCCGCCCGCCACCCGGGTGGGCGTGTTTCACATGTTTCGGCTCGGCGGTCGCCATCTTCTCCAGTTCCTCCGTGCGGCGCGGAAGGGGCCGCCCCCCGAGTTCAAGTTAGGGGGCGGCCCCGGTTCACTATACCGCTCACTACTCCGCGGGTATCGGCCTATCAACCTCGATCACGGGATGTTGACGGCCGCCTACGACTCCTCCCCCGCGCTGAACGGAATCACGCCCGGGATCAGCCACTCCTCCCACATCTGGTCGATCTTGCCTTGGAAGTAGTCTATGTCCTCCTGGACGAAATGGGCGAACCGGCCCTGGCGCATCAGGTATTCCTCGACCGGCTTGCGCTTGAGCTGACCCCTCAGGATCCGGCGCGACTTGCCGTGCATCTTGAGCTCGCCTTCCACGACCTCGTAGAGCGGCCAGATACCGGTCTCGATCGCGAGCTCGCCGAGCTCGTGCGAGTACCTCGGATCGTAATCCCAGCCCTTGGGGCAGGGGTCGAGCGAGTGGATGAAGGTCGGCCCGCCGATGCTGAGCGCCTTGCGCACATGGTTCATCGCATCGACCGGGTTCGAAGTGCACACCGTGGCGACGTACTTGCAGTCGGGATGGCCCGCCGCGAGCATCGCCGCGGTGTTCTTCTTCCAGCGCCGGTTCATGATGCGCTGGACCTTGCCCGGGGCGCTGAAGGTGGTGTGCGCGCCATAGGGCGACGACCCCGAGACCTGGATGTCGGTGTTGGCGTAGGACTCGTTGTCGTACATCAGGATCAGATGGTTGTACTCGGTATGCTGGAGGGCCGCCGAAATCGCCGACAATCCCATGTCGGCGCCGCCGCCATCGCCGCAGAAGGAGATGACGTTGATCGGCTCGTCCTTCATCTTGCCTTTGCGCATCAAGGCCTTGAGGCCAGCCGCCGTTCCCGTCGCGGCGGAGCCCGCCGAGCCGAGCTGGGTGTGCATCCAGGGCACCGCCCACGGCGTCGAGTAGTAGGTCGTGTTGGCGACATACATGCAGCCGGTGGCGCCGAGTATGATGGTGCGCGGGCCGGCCGCCTTGGCCATGAGCTTCATGAGCTGCGCCGACTCGCAGCCCTGACAGGTGCGATGGCCCGAGGTGAAGAATTCCTCGTGCGGAACCTTCTTGGGTCCTTTCCAGGCATCGAGGACCTGCGTTTCGACAAATTCCCCGAAGCCTTCGACAGTGGTTTCTGACATGATCCCTACTCCCTCACGCCGATCCAGTAAGTGTCCTGATCGTCGGTCGTGCCGCCCTCGGCGGCGTCCGACACCATACCGGCGATGGTAATGACATTGTCCGTATTGATCTCGCGTCCACCCAACCCGGCGATGAAGGAAACGACCTTCGGCCGGTCTTCCAACGGGTAGAGGGCGGTGCGCAGGTCGCCGGCCAGCACGCCGCCATAGAAGGCCGAGCCGAGACCGTAATCGCGGTCGATCACGCCGACGGCGGCGACGCCGCCGAGCGCGTCTTGCAGTTCCTCGACCGGGAACGGCCGGAACCACCTGACCCGCACGAAGCCGACCTTCTGGCCCTGCTCGCGCATCTTGCGCACGGCGACCTTGACCGGCATCGCCAACGTGCCCATGCCGACCAACGCGATTTCGGCGTCCTCCATCATGTAGCGCTCGATGAAGGGCTCGTCCTCGCGTCCGAACTTGGCGCCGAAGTCGTCGTAGGCCTCGGTGATGACGTCGCGCGCCCGGCGCATCCCGGCGTCCGATTGCTTGCGGATCTCCATCACCCAATCCTCGTTCGCCTGCGGGGCGATGGTGATCGGGTTGTCCGGATGCAACAGCTTTTCCTTACGGTCGTAAGGTGGCAGGAAGCTGTCCACCGTCGCCTGGTCCGGCACGTTGACGATCGACTGCGAGTGGGTGAGAAACGCCCCGTCGCAGCTCAACGCGCAGGGCAGGGATACCCGTGGATCTTCGGCCACGCGGTAGGCGATGAGCGCGGTATCGAGCGCTTCCTGCGCGGTCGCCACCCAGCACAGCATCCAGCCGAGGTCGCGGACCGCGAGCGCGTCGTTGTGCTCGACCCCGAACGCGCCCGGATCGTCGAGCGCCCGGTTGCCGACCATGGCGACCATCGGCACGCGCAACCCGGCGGTGACCGCCAGCGCCTCGAAGGCATAGAGCCAACCGACGCCGCTCGAGCCGACGAACACCCTGGCACCCACCGTCGAGGCGTGTTTGACGATCTCGAATTGCGAGTGCTCGCTCTCGGCGACGATGAATTCGCAGTCGAACTCGCCGTCGGCGATCAGTTTCGAGACGTATTGCATGACCGTGTCATACGGCCGGATCGGATAGGCCGTGAGCACGTCGACGTCGGCGAGGCGAACGGCATGCGCCACTGCCTCGCTGCCGCTGATCAACTCTTCCGTGCCGCCGACCGGCGCGCCGCCGTCCAGCGTCTCGGCCGTGGCTGCTTTAGGCGGAGTCATTGGCTATGTCCTCCTCGTATTGGCCAATATGGTGGAAGCCGTGGGACCGGGCCGGTTGGTTGGCGATTTTCTCGGCCAGCCATTTGCCGTAGCCGTCCTTGTCCTTGGTCCACATCGCCCATTGGCTGTCGTTGTCGTCGAAGGCCTCTTCGTTGACCATGGTGACGCATTCCTTGACCGGGCATACCGCCTCGCACACGCCGCAGCCGCAACACGCCTCCATGTTGGCGTCATAGAGGCCGTCGGCGGTGACGTCGAAGCAGGTGTCCGGGCAATTGAGCCAGCACAGCGTACACTTGGTGCAGGTTTCGAAGTTGATCACTGGGCGCATGGTGCGCGTCGAGAATTTCTTGAAGACCTCGTTGCGCACCGGGACATAGCTGCCGTCCTTGCCGGTGCCGCCCTTCGACATGTCCATGCCGCGGATCACGATGCCCTCTTCCATCTCCTTCCAGCCCGGCAGTTCGAACGAGTAGGGCACCTCTTCGTTGCCCTGCTCGGTGCTGACCGGCTGGGCCTCCGTGTCGTCGTAGCTCTTCTTCGCGGAAGTCACCTTCAGGTCGTCCTTGAACTGCTCCTTGATGGCCGCAAGCATCGAGTCGATGCTGAACATGTGCGGGGCGACCTTGGCGAGGGCGCCGAGCAGGCGCACGTCGGTATGGTCGTCCTTATAGACCCAAAGCCCCGAGAAGCTGGCCTCGCTCCTGACCAGGGCGAGGTCGTAAGGCGACGCCTTTCGGTGGATGAAATTGATCAATTTGTTCGGCGACTGGGTCGATGTGACGAGCAACGTACCGTTCTCGCCCAACAGCTTGTTGATCGGCTGCAGGCCGTACCAGGCCCAGGACTCGACGCCCTTACACAGCGTGTCGTCGCACGCGATGGTGACGTCGTTGTTGTCGGGCTCGTAGCGCGAGAGGTACTCCTCCAACTCCTCCTGCTCGTCGGCGACCACGGCGAACTGCTTGGCCGGGATGCCGTTGCGTTCGGGCGAATCGCTGTAGCGCCCGAAGGCGATGCCGATTTTGCCTTCCTTTCTGGCGGCGAATACGACCCCGCGGCAGATGTTCTTGGCGAGCGTCTTTTGATAGATGCCGCGATAGATGACCTCTACTGAACCGGTGCTCATTCACGATCCTCCCTATTCGAGTAACGATGCCTTCTGACGGGCGAGTTACGTTTTAAGGGCCTCCCTTGCTAGGAGTGCTTGAGCGGTTTATCGGGTCGATTTTCCTCCGTTGTCTCGCGGGCGCGCGGATATCCTAATGTTATCCATCCGCGCGCGGGAAGCCGGAACCTATCATCCTTATATGGCCCCGTCCGTGCGTGCGATGTCGATTTCGTTGTCGCCGTAACCTATTTCGCGCAAGATTTCATCCGTGTGCTCGCCGAGAAGTGGCGAGCGGTCGACGTCCGACGGCGAGTCCGACAGCTTGATCGGGTTGCCGACGGTCAGGTACGTGCCGCGTTCCGGGTGGTCGACCTCGACCACGGTGCCGGTGTCGCGGAGCGACTGTTCCTCGGCCAACTCCTTCATGCTGAGGATCGGCCCGCACGGCACGTTGACCGCGTTCAGGGCTTCCATGACCTCGTACTTGTCCTTGGTGATGGTCCAGCCCTCGACCAGCGCGAAGCAGTCGTCGAGCTTCGGCAGCCGCGCCTCGGGTGTCGCCCATTCGGGGTCGTCGATCAGGTCCTCGCGGCCGATCGCCTTCATCAGCGGCTCCCAGCATTGCGGCTGGATGATGACGTAGGCGTAGTCGTTGGCGCCGTGAGCGCCGTGGGCGGTGCCGGGGCCGCCCCTGTGGGCGCACTTCACGACGTGGCCCGGCTGGCCGCCGCCCGACGCGTGGCCGGCGCGCGGCACTTCGTCGGTGAAGGTGCCGTGCGGGTACTGCGGATATTCCTTCAGTGGGCCGTGGGCGAGGCGCTGCTGGTCGCGCAGTTTGACCCGGCAAAGGTTGAGGACGCCGTCCTGCATGGCGCATTCGACGCGCTGGCCCTTGCCCGAGGATTCGCGATGGAACAGCGCGGTGACGATGCCGAGCGCAAGGTTCAGCCCGGTGCCGGTATCGCCGATTTGGGATCCGGTGACCGTCGGTGGGCCCTCGTCGAAACCGGTGGTCGAAGCCGAGCCGCCGGTGCACTGGGCGACGTTCTCGTAGACCTTGCAGTCTTCGTACGGGCCGGGGCCGAAGCCCTTGACCGAGGCGTAGATCATCCGCGGGTTGATCTCCTGGATACGTTCCCAGCTGAAGCCCATGCGATCGAGCGCGCCCGGCGCGAAGTTCTCGACCATCACGTCGCAGTGCTCGATCAGCTTGGTGAAGATTTCCTTGCCCTTGTCGGACTTGGTGTTGAGCGTGACGCTGCGCTTGTTGGCGTTCAGCATCGTGAAATAGAGGCTGTCGACGTCCGGAATATCGCGCAGCTGACCGCGTGTGGCGTCGCCCACGCCCGGCCGTTCGATCTTGATGACGTCGGCGCCGAACCAAGCCAGAAGCTGGGTGCAGGTCGGCCCCGATTGGACATGGGTCATATCCAGGATTTTCACGCCTTCCAGTGCCTTGCTCATTTTATTGTCGTTCTCCAGTTTGTTTTGTCGGTCGGGGAGGCGAAAACGCCTCCGTTCATCCCCTCCGATTACTTGTACATCGTCTGGGCCTTGGTCCCCGGCGCGTATTCGTTCTTGGTCTTCCTACGGGCGGGCTTCTTCTCGGCCATCTCGTGATCCTCCAAACTCGATCGGTCCGGATTCTAGATCCGGACAAAGGGATTACTTCTTCTTCAGCGCGCTTTGCGGGTTGAGGTTGCCGATGCGGCCGCTTTCGCTGCCGGCCGCCGGGTCGATCACCGCGTTGATGAGCGTCGGCTTGCCTGAATCCATCGCCTCGTTGACGGCGCGCTTCAGCTCGTCCGGGGTGGTGGCTTCGACGCCCACACCGCCGAAGGCCTCCATTATCTTGTCGTAGCGCGCACCCGGGACGAACACGGTCGTCGCCGGATCGGAGCTCGCTTCGTTGACGTCGGTGCCGCGGTAGATGCCGTTGTTGTTGAAGATGACGACGCAGACCGGCAGCTTGTAGCGGCAGATCGTCTCCACCTCCATGCCCGAAAAGCCGAAGGCGCTGTCGCCTTCGATAGCGAGCACCGGCTTGCCGGTCTCGACCGTGGCGGCGATGGCCTGGCCCATGCCGATGCCCATCACACCCCAGGTTCCGACGTCGAGGCGCTTGCGCGGCTTGTACATGTCGATGACGCCGCGCGTGAAGTCGAGCGCGTTGGCGCCTTCGTTGACCAGGATCGCGTCCGGCCGCTCCTTGATGATCGTGCGCAGCACGCCGAGCGCCGCGTGATAGTCCATCGGCACGTTGTTGTTAACCAGGCGCGGCGCCATTTTCGAGACGTTGTCTTCGCGCTTTTTCATGACCGCGTCGATCCAGTCGGCCGGCGGTGCCTGCCAGTTGCCGCCCATGCCCTCGAGCAGGGCCGCGACGCAGGAGCCGATATCGCCGACCACGGGGGCGGCGATCTCGACGTTGCTGTCCATCTCCTTGGGCTCGATGTCGATTTGGATGAACTTCTTCGGCGCCTCGCCCCAGTTCTTGCCCTTGCCGTGCGAGAGCAGCCAGTTGAGACGGGCGCCGATCATCATCACGACATCCGATTCCCTGAGCACCGTCGAGCGCGCCGCACCTGCGCATTGCGGGTGTGTGTCGGGCAGGAGGCCCTTGGCCATGCTCATCGGCAGGAACGGCATGCCGCTTTTCTCGACCAGCGCCTTGATCGCGTCGTCGGCCTGCGCGTAGGCGGCGCCCTTACCGAGGATGATCAAGGGGCGCTTCGCGCTCTTGAGCACGTCGAGCGCCCGCTCGATCGCGGTCGGGGCCGGGATTTGCGCCGGCGCGGCGTCGATGACCTCGACCAGCGACTTCCGGCCGGCTTCCGCGTCCATGACCTGGCCGAACAGCTTGGCCGGCAGGTCGAGATAGACTCCGCCCGGACGGCCCGAGACCGCGGCGCGGATCGCGCGCGCCAGGCCGATGCCGATGTCCTCGGCATGCAGGATGCGGTACGCCGCCTTGCAGAGCGGCTTGGCGATGGCGAGTTGGTCCATCTCCTCATAGTCGCCCTGCTGCAGGTCGACTATCTCGCGCTCGGACGAGCCCGACATCAGGATCATGGGGAAGCAGTTGGTCGTCGCGTGGGCCAGTGCTGTGAGCCCGTTGAGGAAGCCAGGGGCCGAGACAGTGAGGCAGATGCCCGGCTTCTTGGTCAGGAAGCCGGCGATGGCGGCGGCGTAGCCTGCGTTCTGCTCGTGGCGGAACGAGAGCACGCGGATGCCCGAGGTCTGTGCCATGCGGCCGAAATCCGTGATCGGGATGCCGGGCACGCCGTAGATCGTGGTGAGGCCGTTGAGCTTCAGCGCGTCGATGATGAGGTGGAACCCGTCCGTCAGCTCCTGCGTCTCGCCCGACTGGTCCTTCCGGGCCAACGTGTCGATTGCGGTATCGGACTTCTTCTTCGCTGCGTCGGACATATTGTGTCTTTCTCCCGATCGGGACGTGCGGTCTCGTCAATCCAGATAGTCGACGTTCTCTTCAACATGCGCCGCCAGATCGAGCGTGTGCTGACGCACCAGCCGCTCGGCGAAATCCGTATTCCGCGCCTCCAACGCCTCGATGATGTTCATGTGGTCGATGATCGATCGGTCGGCCCGGTCGCGTTCGGAAATCGTCCGCATCCGGATCGAGCGCATGTGCAGGAACAGGTGCTCGGCCATCTCGCACAACAGGTCGCACTGGCTCATCTTCAGGATCGCTTGGTGGAACCGGATATTGGTGTCGGAATACTCGTCGATCTTGGCCTGGACCTGGTCGCCCTCGAAGGTCGCGAACATGGTGCGCAGCGTCGCGATCTCGGCGTCGCTCGCCGTCTCGGTGATGAGCCGCGCCGCCATGCCCTCGAGCGCCGCCCAGACGGTGATCATCTGCAGGATCTCGGCCTTGGTCTTGCGCACCACGAAGACGCCCTTGCGGGGCGCGATATGCACCAGCCCTTCCTGCTGCAGGCGGGCGATCGCCTCGCGGATCGGCGTCCGGCTGACCCCGAAATCTTTCGAGAGCTGGCGCTCGTCGAGCCGGATTTCCTCGGCCGAGGCATAGATGTTCATCGAGGTGATCGCCTCCTTGAGGGCCCCGTACGTCCGTTCCTTCAGACTGAAATTATCCTCGATCGGCCGGATCACCGGCCGTGCCGCAACAGCCATTTCCTGGTTCTCTTTTCCCCTGGGCGTCCCCTAAGCACGCCGGCCCTTGTTTAACGCGAACCGGCGCGTCGCTTGGCCCGCAGTATCGGCCTCCCGGTGTTGGTATACAATATACCATGAACCAACTGCGAGACAAGTCCGATGTCCCCGCCCTCGGTCGCGCGGTCTCTTGGCGTCAGTCCGGGTTCTCGCTAGATTTCTTGAACAGGCGGTTCTTGATCATCGGGTAGAGCGGCATGAACAGCAGGGCGAGGGCGAGGACCATGATGACGCCGGCGAACGGCCGGTTGAAGAAAATCGAGAACGAACCGCCCGAAATCAACAGCGATTGCCTGAGCGCCGGTTCCGCCAAGGGGCCGAGCACGATGGCCAGCACCGCCGGCGCCATCGGGTAGTCCAGCTTGCGCATCAGGTAGCCGACGACGCCGAAGATCAGCATCAGCCAGACGTCGTGCATGTCCAGCGTCGGCACGAAGCCGCCGACGATGCACAGGATGAAGATGATCGGCGCCAGGATGGAGAACGGCAGCCTCAACACCCAGATGAAGGCCGGGATGAAGCCGACGTTGATCAACAGCGCAAACAGGTTGGCGACGTACAGGCTGGCGATGAACCCCCAGACGAAATCGGGGTGGTCCGTGAACACCAAGGGACCCGGCTCGAGGCCCCAGATCACCATGCCCCCCAACAGGATCGCCGTCGTCGGCGAGCCCGGAATACCCAACGTCAGCATCGGCAGCATGGCGCCGGTGGAGGCCGCGTTGTTGGCCGATTCGGGCGCCACGACGCCATGGACGTTGCCCTTGCCGTAGGTCTCGGGCTCGCGGGATGTGGTCTTGGCGAAGCCATAGGCCATCAGCGAACCCGGCGTGGCACCCGCCGCCGGCAGGATGCCGACGAAATAGCCGAGGAACGACCCCATCAACATCGTCTTCCAGGTCCGCGCCAGTTCCGCCAGGTTACGCAGGATGCGCCGCACCGTGATGGTGGCCTGCGAGATCATGACCTCGCCCTGGCTGATCTCGATGGTCCACAGCATCTCGGCGATGCCGTAGATTCCGATGGCCAGGACCAGGAAGTTGATGCCGTGGAAGAAGCCGGGGATGTCGAAGAAGATCAGCCTGGGCTCGCCCGAGACGATGTCCAGGCCGACGGCGCCGAATACCAGGCCGATGAAAATCGAGAACAATGTCTTCGGGATGTCGTCGCCGCCAAGTCCGATAAAGGTGGCGAACGCCATCAGCATCAGCGCAAAGATTTCCGGCGCGCCGAAGGTCAGCGCGATTTCCGCCAGCGGCGGCGCGAACAGCGTGAACAAAACCACGCCGACGCTGCCGCCGACGAACGACGCCGTCGCCGCCGCCACCAGCGCCTTGTCGGCTTCCCCCTTGAGCGCCATGGGCCGCCCGTCGAAGGTCGTCGCCACCGCCGTCGAAGCGCCGGGAATGCCGAGCATGATCGAGCTGATGGCGCCCCCGTACATGGCCCCGTAATAAATTGCGCCAAGAAAGATGATGGCGCCCGTGGGCGGCACCAGGAACGTCATCGGCAGCAGGATCGCGACACCATTGACCGACCCCAGCCCCGGCATGGCCCCGATGAACAGCCCGACGGTGCAGCCCACGACGATCAGCGTCAGGTTCAGCGGCTCGAAGGCGATCGCGAATCCGTTCAGGAGAAGCGAAAGTATTTCCATCGGCGGTCGGGGCTCCGGTCAGGCGTTACGGGGTCGGTTGTTCTGATTGCGGTTGGGTCGACTCAATAGAAAAAATCGAAAATCGGAAGGAACAACGGTTCGGTGAACCCCTTGGGCAGCGTCTTCTGCAGTGCGATCTCGAAAAACAGGAACGTGGCGATCGGAGTCACGAACGCGAACCCGCCCGTCAGCCGCCACGAATGCCCCCCCATGAAGCGCAGATAAAAGATCAGGAAAATCGGGATTGCGCCGTAGGCGCCGACGATGTGGAACAGGCCGACCATCGCGATCAGCGCGCCGGCGATGAGGAGGAACACCTTCAGCGTCCGCCGGGTCATGAATACTTCTTCGGATCGGGATTCCGGGGTGATCCGCATCGCCCAGCGAACGATGATGGCGACGCAGCACGCCAACATTCCGGCCGCCAGCCAGAACGACCAAGCACCCCCGCCGGGTCCCTCGCCGGCAATCCAGCCGATCGGCAACTCGGCGCTTTTCCACATAAGGTAAAGGGAGAAGACCCCCATTACGATGCCCATGACGAGCTCTGCCATGCGCATTGCGGCGGCCCTCCCCCAAATACCTTACGTGTCTTCTACGTCGGAATCCGGGCTACTTGATGGCGCCCATCTTCCGCAGGATACCCCTTTGGACTTCCTTTTGCTCCAGCCAGTACTTCATCAGGGCGTCGCCCGTCAGGAACCCGCCCTGAAGGCTCTTTTTCTTCATGTAGCCCTGCCAGCCCTTGGAGTTGAAGATCTTCTGGAAAAGACCTTGGTAGTAGGCAGTTGCGTCCTTGCTCATGCCCGGCGCGCCGACGACGGTGCGCTGCATGAAGTAGACGAAGTCCTTGCCCAACTCACGGAAGGTCGGCGCGTCCTTGAACAGCGGCAGGCGAGTAGGCGTGAACGCACCAATCGGCACGGTCTTGCCGGCCTGATAGAAGCCCAACTGCTCGGACGGGTTGTTGACCGTCGAGTTGGCGTTTTTGCCGGCCAACTCCTTGGCCACGCGTCCGCCGCCCTTGTAGGGAACGTACTTCATGTCGAGGCCATAGGCCTTGTTCAGGAAGTCGGTCAGGATGTTGTCTTCCGAGTTCTTGCCGGTGCCGGCCATGATCCACTTGTTGCCCGCCTTCTTGGCCGCGGCGACGAACTGGTCGACGTTCGTGATGCCGCTATCTTTGTGGACCCAGAGCAGGAACGTGTCTTCGGCCATCCGCCCGACCGGCGTGAAGGTCGAGATGTCGATTCCCAGCTTCGGTTGACGCAACGGCGTGGTGTAGAAGCTATTCAGGGTGAACATCAGGGTATGGTCCGGGTCGGCGGCGTTCTTGACATGAACCAATGCCTCCGCACCCGAACCGCCCGGCTTGTTGACGGGCGTGAAGGGCTTCGACGACAGTTTGTTCTTGGCGATGATGGATTGCAGGAAACGCACCGCTTTGTCGGCGCCGCCGCCCTTGCCGGCCATGATTATGAACTCGACGGGTTTCTTCGGCTCCCATGCGACCGCGTCCTTCGCCACCGACGTCATGCCGATGCCGAATGCCAGCCCGAGGCCAAGCCCGAGAAGTCCAGCTTTACCAATTGCTTTCATTGAATTCCTCCCTATTTAGAACCGTTGTTTTGTTATCGTTTGTCTTGTTCTTGTCCGTGGCCATACCCGCGGACAACTCGCGCTTTACCTCGACGGCAAAACCGTGTTCGAAGCCAGACAATAGATTACACACTCTCGAACTTGTCAACGCGGCCGGGGCCTGCCGAATCGCGGATCGCCGCGGATACGTGGATCGCTTCACGGATACCTCAAAGGCCGGATTTCGACGTCGAAATTCGCCTCTCCCTCCGTTGGCGGGCCGATAAAACAATATCGCCGGCGCGGCATTACCCGAGTGCGTGAAGGCCACCCGTGAAGGCTGCGGTTTCGGCCGGACTTCTATCGGGGTTTCTCGACTACTTCGGCTTCGCGGTCATCTCGTCGATCTGGCGCTGGATCTCGCCGAGCTGGCGCTTCAACTCCTCGACGCCGGTGCCGCTCTGTTCCGCTGGGGCCGCCGCCGCTGGGCCCTTGGCCGCTGAGCCCTCTTCCGCTGGGCCCGCCGCCGCGTCGCCCTCGGCAGCACCGCCGTTCGGGAACGGCGTGAACATCTTCATCGCGCTCTCGAACATGGCGATGTTCTGCTTGCCCATCTCCTCGAGCCCGCCGAACGGGAACATGCTGCCGAAGGTTTCCTGCATATATTGATGGATGCTTTCCTGGTTGCGCGCGAAGGCGTCGATCGAGTGCTCCAGGTAATGCGGCAACAGCATGCGCTGCATATTGTCGCCGTAGAAGCTGATCAGCTGGCGCAGGAAGTTGATCGGCAGCAAATTGTCGCCCTTGCCTTCCTCCTCGACGATGATCTGGGTCAGCACCGCGCGGGTGATGTCGGCGCCCTTGGCGTCGAGAACGACGAAAACGATGCCGTCCTTGACCATCTGCGAGAGGTGGTCGAGCGTCACGTAGCTGCTCGTCGACGTGTTGTAGAGCCGCCGATTGGCGTATTTCTTGATGACGACCGGGTCGCCGTCGCCGGCTTTGCCTTCGGCCATGTGCACGCCCGTCCAATCCCGGTTTCAGGTCCGCGTTATCGCGCGCCGGGCCGCTTATGCCGCAACGCACGGTGAGAAAACCTATTAGATCACAATACCCTGGGTCCAGCCTTTTCCGCAAAGCAGCGAAAGACGGCCGTGGCCTCCCCAGTCTGGTGCCGCCACCCGGCCGCCGATATACTCCGCCCCATGGCCGAACCGCCCGAGCTTGACGATTTGGCGCGCCGCTATCTCGACCTGTGGCAGCAACACATGGCCGAGGTCGCGGCCGATCCGGAATTTCTCGACGCGATGTCGCGGCTCTTCGCCGCCTTCAACCCGGCAGGCAACCCGGCGGCCAATCCGTTCATGAACCCGATGGGGACTCCGGCGGCCAATCCATTTGCGAACCTTCAAGCGATGAATCCTCAAGCCAACAATCCCCAAAGCATGAATGCGATGATGGATCCGGCGGCATGGATGGCGGCGCTCGGCACCGCGATGCCGGCGCCATCGACCCCAGGGAGTACTTCGCGTGACAGAGCATCGAGTGCCGCCAAGGCACGTCGGACCGCGGCCGCTGCCGCTCCATCTGATGGCGGCGGCGACGGCCTACGCGAGCTCGAACGCCGCCGTGCCGGTCTCGAGGAGCGGCTCGATCGACTGGAGGCCGCGCCAAAGGGAGGCGGCAAGGGCGCTCGAGGCGGAGCTAAGAAGCGCAAATCCTGACGCTCTCGCCCGGGCGGTCGAGATCGAGGGGCGGCGACGGCTCGACGCGTTCCTCGTCGGGCTCGAGCGCTACCGCCGGCATCCCTATCGCCGCGATCTCGACGATCCGCCGGTCGCTTGGGCCGAGGGCTCGACCCGGTTGCTCGACTACACCCGGGGCGGATCGAAAGACGGGGCGAGGGACGGCGCGCCGGTCCTGCTCGTCCCCTCGCTGATCAACCGCGGCTATATCCTCGACCTCTCGAGCCGCCGCAGCTTCGCGCGCTGGCTCGCCCGGCGCGGCCTTCGTCCCTACCTCGTCGATTGGGGCCGGCCGGGCGATATGGAGCGCGGCTTCGACCTGACCGACTATATCGCAGGAAGGCTCGAGCAGGCCTTCCAAGCGGTGCTGGAGGCGACCGGCGGGCCGGTCGCGGTGCTCGGCTATTGCATGGGCGGTGGCTTGGCGCTGGCGTTGGCGCTGCGCCGGCAGGACGCGGTCGCCGGCCTGGCGCTGCTCGCCACCCCCTGGGATTTCCACGCCGAGCGGCCGGAGCAGGCCAAGGCGCTGGGGGCCGCGGCGGCGCTACTCGAGCCGCAGATCGCGGCCCTCGGCGAGCTCTCGACCGACATCATCCAGACCCTGTTCGCGGCGATCGATCCGTTCCTCGCCGAGCGCAAGTTCGCCGCCTTCGCCCGGCTCGATCCGAAATCGGCCCGGGCGCGCGACTTCGTGGCGCTCGAGGACTGGCTCAACGACGGGGTGCCGCTCGCCGGCCCGGTCGCGCGCGAGTGCCTCGCCGGCTGGTACGGCGACAACGCCCTGGCGCGGGGCGAGTGGCGCATCGCCGGCGAGGAGGTGCTGCCGCGTCGCTTCGAGGGCCCGGCGCTGTCGGTCATCCCGATGGGCGACCGCATCGTCCCGCCGGGCTCGGCCGAGGCCCTGGCCCGGGCGCTACCGCACTCGGAGACCATGCGGCCCAAGGTTGGACATATCGGCATGATGGTCGGCCGCGGCGTCACCACCGCGATCTGGACGCCGATCGCCGATTGGCTGGGGCGGTTGTTCAGCTAAGGCGCGGGCGCAACGATCCGGAAGCGGTCGGGCACCGCGCCATGGATCGCCTTGAAATAGCAATCCGCCCGGTCCGGCGCCCGGCCGCCCGGATTGAAGGTACAGAACAACGCACCCGGCTTCGCCCCCTGGGTCGCGGTGTAAATCGCCGCCCACCATTTGTCCGATGGCTCGACCTGCGAGCGCGGCTTCCGGCCGCCGAGCCCGGAGACGAAGGCGAAGGTCCGTCCCCGGGCCAGCTTCAGGGTGTTGTCCTTGCTCGCCACCTTGGGACGGTCGGCGAACTTCGCCATCAGGTGGGTGCGCGAATAGGAATGCTCGTGCCCGGTGGCGATGATGGCGCCGGCCGCGCGGCACGCCTCGTAGACACCCCAGCCGGTCTTGTCCGATTGCCGCCGGCCCTTCTCGCCGAGCTGCATCTGGCGCTGGTTGCGGTGCCACGCGCAAATCTTCCAGCGCGCGCCCGACGCGGCGAGCGCTTGGCGCAGATAGGCCGCGTGCTCGCGGAAGCTCTCATCGGTGTGGGCGAAGATGCCGGGCGCCGCGAAGGCAATAAAGAGACCCTTGTAGGCGCAGGCCGCCATGACCCCGATATCGCCCTTGCACTTGGCGTCCGGCGTGCGCGCCAGCCGCGCCTCGAGCTTCGCCCGATAGCCGTCCCACTTCTCGACGTCGTGGTTGCCGGCCACGGCGAGATAGGGAAACGCGGGGCCCAGCACCTGGCCGACCAATTCGTCGAACCGGTCCGGCTTGTGGGTGTAGTCGAAGTCGCCCAAATGGATGACCAGCTCGGCCTTCTCGTCGCGGATCAGCTCCAGCACCAGGCGCGGGTCCGGCGTGCACGGGGGCCATTCCGGTGGATCGGGCCATCCCGAATCGCAGCCCTGGTCGCCGATGAACGCGACCTTGAGGTCGGGCGCGACCTTGAGATCCGCGGCGATTTCCGCCGCCCCCGCCGGCGCTGTGGCGACCGCCACCGGCAGTAT
>JASLSL010000360.1 GCA_030743445.1 Alphaproteobacteria bacterium | reverse complement strand
CCGAGCTCCATCACCGGCCGGTCGCCGGCGGCGACGGCGATGATGGCGCGCCCGCCCGAAATCTCGTTAATGGTGGCCATGGCATTGAGATTGATGGCCGGATGCCGGGTATAGGGGTGCGTGCAGTTGGGCCCGAGCTTGAGTCGATTCGTGCAGGAGGCGGCGAGCGTCAGATAGGAATATACATCGCGCGCATGCAGCGAGGAGTCGCAGACCCACAGGTAGTCGCAGCCCCCCGCTTCCGCCGTCTCGACGAGTTTGCGAAAGCGCTCCGGAGGCTCCTGGGCCATGGTGGTTATGCCGAAGCGCATCTTCCCCGCTTGCCCCCTCCAATGCTGTTTTCGGCGCCGCGTGTCCGCGCCAGGCAGGGCGCCTCAAGGGTGCCGAATACCCCCTCGTAGCGCAGCGTGGCGCGGCCGACAAGGATTCCACTTTGACTCCACCATACGGATACAATATTCAATATGCAACTTGGACGGCGCGCCGCTCCCGCCGGTCCGCCGCGACCGCGGGACAGGAGGCAGAATGACCACCAAACTGCTCGACGAGCTCGCCGACCACTGGGCGTTCGAGACCTCGGTAAGGCTGACGCAGCAAATGGTACGCACCGACAGCACGTGCGGCAAGGAGGGCCTGCTGGCGCGCCAGCTCGAGGAGGAACTCAAGGCGCTCGACATCGGCAAGGTGTGGTGCGAGGAGGTCAGCGAAGACCTCGAGAATACCCTGATGGAGGTCGACAGCGGCAAGCCGGGGCCGCACCTGCTGTTCACCGGCCACCTCGATACCAAGCCGGTGTGCGAGGGTTGGACGCGCGACCCGTTCGACGGCGCCATCGAGGACGGCCACCTGTTCGGGCATGCGGTGATGGACATGAAGGCCGGTCTCGGCTGTCAGGTCGGCGCCATCAAGTCGCTGGTCGACGGCGACGTCGACTTCAACGGCAAGATCACCTTCGCCGCAGTGTGCGATCACATGGGGCAGCAGACCGGCAGCATCGACCTGTTCCGCCGCCACGAGTTCGACCACTGCGTTCTCGGCGAGCTTACCGGCATGCAAATCTACGTGGCGCACCGGGGCCGCTACTACTTCGACATCTCGACCGTCGGCCTCTCGGCGCACACCTGCCACAAGGACCTCGCCATCAATGCCATCGAGAAGATGCTCCCTGTCGCCGAGGAGATATCCAAGCTGCGCTACTTTCCCGACATCCCGCCGGCGATGAAGGACTTGGTCGGGCCCGAGCTTTACATCGCGGTGGGACGCATCTTCGGCGGCCTCTTCCCTGGCGGCCCGTCCATGATTCCCGACCGCTGTACGATCCGCGTCGATACCCGCCCGCAGCCGGGGGTGCCGCTCGAAGAGGTCAAGGCCCTGATCGAGCAGGCGATCGAGTGTGCCAAGGCCCGCGACAAGGAGATCAAAGTCGAACTCGAAGTGGCCGACGTGAAGAACTCCTTCATGGTGGATCCCGAGGAAAGAGTGGTGAAATGCCTGCGCGAAGCGTGGGAGGAGGTCATGGACAAACCGGCGTCCCTGGTCGGCGGCTCGTGGCTCGGGGACACGGCGAGCTTCGGTCACCTGTGCGCGACGGTGATCTTCGGCCCTGGGGGCGAGCCGGTCTATCAGCCCGACGAGTCGATGGCGCTCAGCGACCTCGAAACGGCGACCAGGATCAACGCGTTGACGGCCGTCAAGTTGCTGCAAGCGGCCTAGACAGGCGGCTCGGCGCGCCAGGCACCTCGAACGGGCGACGAATTCGGGGGGGGGCGCGCGCGGTGACGCCGGGTAAGGTGACGTTTCGCCATGGCCTTCAAGGACCTACCGCTCGACAAGTACAGGCGACTGTCGGCGCGCCGCATGGCGCGGCTCGTCGCCGAGCGGCGCGTCTCGCCGGTGCAGCTCGTCGAATGCGCGCTGGCGCTGGCCAAGGCCTGGGAACCCAAAGTCAACGCCTACGTCACCTTCCTTGAGGGCGAGGCGCTGAAGGCGGCCGCGGCCGCCGAGCGTGCAGCTCGCCGCGGCCGCCTCGGGGGCCCACTGCACGGTGTTCCCATCGCCATCAAGGACAATTTCTACCTTGCCGGCCACGTGGTCACCCGCGGCTCCAAGACGAGTGCCGGTTATATCGCCGAGCACGTTTCGCCGATGGTCGAGCGCATGCTTGCCGCGGGCGCCGTCATCATCGGCAAAACCACCATGCCGGAGTTCGGCTGGAAGGGCACCGGCTCCTCACCGCTCACCGGGATCACGCGCAACCCCTGGGACGCGAGCCGCAATCCGGGCGGATCGAGCGCCGGTTCGGCGGTCACCGTGGCCAGCGGGGCGGTGCCTATCGCTCTGGGGTCCGACGCCGGCGGCTCGATCCGCATTCCCGCCTCGTTCTGCGGCGTGGTGGGATTGAAACCGACGCTCGGACGTATTCCCGTGTGGCCCGGCACGGTGACCGAGACGCTTTCCCACGTCGGACCGCTGTGCCGTTTCGTCGACGATGCGCGCATCGTCCTCGATGCCTCGGCCGGCGCCGACCCCCGCGATCCTCTCTCCTACGCCGCCAATCCCCCCCACCGCGATGGGCGAAAGCGCCGCCTCGACGCCGGTACGCTGCGCGTCGGAATCGTTGCCCAGCCTTTCGGAATCCGCCCCGACGCCGGGGTCGAGGGCGGCGTTGGGCGCGCCTTGCGGAAGATCCGCCGCGCCGTCAAGGCGCGCTACCGTAACGTCGAGATCGCCGCCGAATTGCCGAGGCGCATCTTTGAGACCCTTTGGATCACCGGCCGTGGTCACGGTTTCGCCGACACCATCGCCCGCCATGCCGCCGTCATGGACCCGGGGCTGGTACGCCTCGCCGATCTCGCCCAAACATTTGACGTCGGAGACCTCTTCAAGGCGATCGAAGAGCGCCGCCGCCTGCTGTCCGCCCTGTGCACCGCATTGGAGGACTCTGACGTGCTGGTGATGCCGACCATGCCGATCACGGCGTTCGCGGCGGACGCCGAGGTCCCCGTGGGAGGCGAGGCGTCGGCGCCGCTGCCGTGGGTGACGTGGACGCCCTTCACCTACTGCTTCAACCTTTCAGGCCAGCCGGCCATCTCCGTCCCTTGTGGCTGGGACGACAAAGGCCTGCCCGTCGGTCTGCAGATCGTCGGCCCCTGGGGCTGCGACGCGCTGGTCCTGGCGGTGGCCCGGCGATTCGAGGCGGCGCTAGCCATCGCCGGCAGCGACCGTCAGCTGCCGCCCGCGGTGGCATGACGGCGGCGCCTTTGTTCACGCCGATCGCGGTGATAGCATCGCGCCGAGCGCCGCGATATGAAAAGAGAGGAGTTTGACATGGTCGAAACCGTAGACATTCTCATAGAGAGCGGCTCCTTGCTGACGATGGACGGCGAGCGGCGCATCCTCACCGACGGCGCTATCGCCATTCGCGCCGACCGCATCGTCGCCGTCGGCAAGACAAAGGACATCCGCGCCGAGTACCGGGGCCGCAAGACCATCGACGCCTCCTCGCGCCTGGTCATGCCTGGCCTGGTCAACGGTCATGCTCATCTCATCGAAATTGCCCGCGGGCTGATCCCGGACAACGTGCATACCAGCGATTGGCTGAAGTATTGGTGCTATCCCTACCTCGCGGTGACGACGGAGGAGGAAGAGTACTGGTATTCGAAGTGCATCATGGCGGAGATGATCCGCTCCGGCACCACGTGCTTCGTCGAGCCGGGCTGCAAGTTCCTTCCCAGCACCCTCAAGTCCATCGAGGAGACCGGCATGCGGGCGACCACCGGCAGCTGGGTGTGGGACCAAGGCGGACCCGACGGACAGAAGTGCCCGGACAATTTTCTCAAGATGAACCTCGAGGAGTGCTTGGAGAAGACCGAACACAACATCAAGACCTACAACGGCGCCGCCGACGGGCGGGTGAAGGTCTTCGCCACCATCGAAGGGGTGGGGACGTGTTCCGACGACCTCATGCTGGGCGCCAAGGAACTCGCCGACAAGCACGGCACCTTCACGCTGATGCACAAGGCGAGTTCGCGCGAGGAGGTGGCAAGGGAGATCCAGGTGACGGGCCATCGCCCGGTCGAGCACATGTACGAGATCGGGGCGCTCGGGCCCAATGTCTATCTCAACCACATGACGGCGGTCGAGCTGGACGAGGTGGACATGCTGGCGGAGACCGATACCAAGGTCTGCGAGAATCCGCCGGCCGCGCTCAAGCTCGCCAAGGGCACGACGCGGACGGGCAAGTTCCTTGAGATGATGGCGAAGAACGTCACCGTCGCCTTGGGGTGCGATGGCGTGAATTCCGCCGACCACAAGGACATGTTTCGCTCCATGTTCCTCGCTGCGACCCTGCCCAAGGACGCCAATTTCGATCCGCAGGCGATCACCGCCGAGACAGTGATCGAAATGGCCACCCTCAACGGCTACCGCGCCATCGGCTGGGATCGCGAACTGGGCACCCTGGAGGCGGGCAAGAAGGCCGACCTCATCCTCATCGACATCGACCGGCCGGAATGGGTGCCAAGCTACAACCTCGTCTACAGCCTGGTCTATTCGGCCAGCGGCGACAGCGTCGACACGGTGATCGTCGAAGGGCAGATCCTCATGGAGGGACGCGAACTCAAGACCATCGACCTCGACGAGGTCTTTGCCCACTGCCGCGAGCTTGCCCCCAAGCTCGCCGAGCGCGCCAACGTAAAGCCCGAGTCGCGCTGGCCCGTCGTGTGACGCGGGCGCGCCGATCCTTTCGTCCTCGGATGATACTGGCCCAATGAAGGAATGGCGGAAGCCGCCGAGGTTCGCGAACGGCGTTGTCATGTATTGGAAAGGCATCGAATCAACTAATCGATGCGCCGAGG
>JASLSL010000359.1 GCA_030743445.1 Alphaproteobacteria bacterium | reverse complement strand
GGATATGGCGCTCCTTTTCGGAGTCGGGCATCCGCGGATCGCCGAAAATCACCGACTTGCCACCGCCGTGGGCCAGACCGGCCGCGGCGTTCTTCAGCGTCATGGCGCGCGCCAGCCGAAAGCATTCGCCGACGCTGACATCGGGGGCCATACGGCAACCACCGATCGCGGGGCCGGCGGCGACGTTGTCGACCACGAGGATCGCCCGCAACCCGAGCCGCGGCTCGGTGATGTGGACGATCTGGTCCGGGCCCAGATCGTCGGCGAAACGGAACATCTCCGCCATTGGCAGTCCCCCGACTACTTGGTCTCCACGGCACCCCAATAGGTATCGACCAGAGCTTGTATCTCGGCAAGTATCGGCTCGTTCCTTTCGGGTTCGAACAGATGCGCGAACCTGCCCTGCAACTTGAGGTATTCCTCCACCGGCGCGCGCGGGTGGGGGACGCGGGTATGCCGGATCATGCCGTTCTCGTACTCCTTGAGCGGCCAGATACCGGTCTTGACCGCGAGCCTGGCGATGTCGACCGATTGCGCGGGATCGTAGCCCCAGCCGGTGGGGCATGGCGCGAGCGCGATGATCATGCGCGGGCCGCGGATCGCCTTCGCCCTGTCGATCTTGCGCGCCAGATCAAGCGGGTCTCCACCGATCACGGTTGCCGCATATGCGGGCTTGTTCGCGGTCCAGATAGCGAACAAATCCTTCTTCCAACCCGGGAAGCCCGACCTGACCCGATCGGTCGCCGTCCGTGCGCCATGGGGTGTGCCCGCCGAGCTCTGCTGGCCGGTGTTGCCGTAGCCCTCGTTGTCATAACAGAGATAGATGAAGTCCAGATCGCGGTCGATCGCGCCCGAAGTCGCGGAAAGGCCCATGCCATAGGCGGAGCCGTCACCGGTCAGTACGACCACTTCCAGATCTTCCTCCGGCTTCACCCGGCCCTTGGCCTTGAGCACGTCGAGCGCGTCGCGCACACCCTGCGCGCCGGCCGGTGCCGAGGCCATCGACGTGTACAGCCACGAGCCGCGGAACGGCGTGAACGGGTAGGCCGACATCAGCGTCATGCAGCCCGCGGCGTTGACGAACACGGTATTGTCGCCGAGCACGTCGTAGACTTCCTTCACCGCCTCCAGTCCGCCGCAGCCCGCGCACAAGGCCGTGCCCGCGCCGAGCAGGTGGGTCGACGGCAGGTCTTTCATCCGTTCGAAATGGGTGCTCATCGCGCATCTCCCGCGTGCCCGTGCTCGACATGGGCGATCGCCTGCAGTTTGCGCATCTCGCGCAGCTCATGATCCGTGTAGAGCAGGCGTGGTGGCGGCGTTTGGCCGGTCTCGGCGGCCCGCGCCGCGACCGCGGCCATCTCGAAAAATTCCTCGGCGGCGACGTCGCGCCCGCCCAAGCCGCCGATGAAGCTGACCAGCGAAGCCGGGGCGCCTTTGTGTCCGTACAGTGCCGAGGCAAGCTCGCCATGCAGAATCCCACCCTTGCCGACCGACAGGTTCTGATCGATGACCGCGACCGCCTTCTTGCCGTCAAGCACCGCGCGCAACGCCGAGTCCGGGAACGGCCGCAGCAGCACCGGGCGCACCAGCCCCGCCTTGACCTTGGCCTCACGCAAGCGGTCAACGGCGTCCTTGGCCTTGGTCGCGAACGAGCCGATCATGACGAAGACGATCTCGGCATCGTCGCAGCGGTAAGCCTCGACCGCTTCGTGACGGCGCCCGAACGTCCGGGCGAAGGCCCCGGCCGCTTGATCATAAACTTCGAGCGCCGCGCGTGCCGCGAGTTCGACCTCGTAGCGGAAATACGAATATGGCGTGCCTCCGAGCACGGCGACGGCCTGGCTAACCGGCTTGCCGGCGCGGAACCGGGTCGGCCCCGGATCGAACGGCGGCAGATATGCGTCCACGGCCTTCGCATCCCAGAGCTCGACCGGCTCGCGCGTGAACGACAAATAAAACCCGTCGAGATTGACGATCACCGGAAGCCGCACCGACGGGTCCTCGCCCAGACGATAGGCGATTAATATCTGGTCGAGCACTTCCTGGCAGGTGGCGCAGTGGATCTGCAGAAAACCGGAATCGCGCGTCGCCAGGATGTCGTTGTGGTCGGGCTCCAGTGTGATTGGTGCGGCGAGGCCCCGGCTGACGTTGACCAGCACGAAGGGCACCCGCCAGCCGGCGACGGTGTAGAGCATCTCCATGGCGTAAAGGAGGCCCTGGCTCGATGTCGCGGTGAAGGCCCGGACCCCAGTCGCCGCTGCCGCACCCGCGGCAGTCAGCAT
>JASLSL010000358.1 GCA_030743445.1 Alphaproteobacteria bacterium | reverse complement strand
CCTTCGCGCTTTGGGGGTCCCATATCCCGGCTTCCCGGGGCGTCGAGACCGCTTGACGATGCTTTGGCATCGCCGGCACGGTCTCTCCTGCTGGGAAACCGGGATATGGGATCGTAGGGGTACCATATGTTGGATTTTATCCACTAGCGCCGGACCCATGACCCCGAACCCGATCGTCGTCATCCCGGCGCGGCTCGCCGCGACCCGGTTTCCGGACAAGCCGCTGGCCGAGATCGCCGGCGTGCCGATGATCGTCCACGTGCTGCGCCGCGCCGAGGAAGCCGGGGTCGGCCCGGTTGTCGTCGCCGCCGGGGACGCGGCGATCGCCGAGGTCGTCCGGGCGGCGGGCGGCGAGGCGGTGATGACCGATCCTGGCCATCTCTCGGGCTCGGACCGGATCGCCGAGGCGGTGGCGACCCTCGATCCGGACGGAACCTACGACGTGGTGGTCAATTTGCAGGGCGACCTGCCGACGATCGAGCCCGGGGCGGTGAAAGCGTGTCTTTCGCCGCTCGAGGACCAGGATGTGGACATCGCGACGATCGCCGCCGAGATAACCGTCGAGACGGAGCTCGACGATCCCAACGTGGTCAAGGCGGTGGCCGGGTTCGGCCCCGGCGAGCGGATCGCCCGGGCGCTCTATTTCACCCGGGGGAGGGCGCCCTCGGGCGACGGGAAGCTGTATCACCACATCGGGCTCTATGCCTACCGGCGCCAAGCGTTGGAGCGCTTCGTCGCCTTGCCGCCGGGTGTCCTCGAAGGGCGTGAGCGGCTCGAGCAACTGCGTGCGCTCGAGGCCGGGATGCGCATAGACGTGGCGCTCGTTGACACGGTTCCGCTCGGTGTCGATACTCCCGCCGACCTCGAGCTCGCGCGCGCCCTTCTCGGCGCCTGAACCGGATTTGACACCATGGCCGCCGCCACGAAAATAGCCTTCCAGGGCCTGCCCGGCGCCTATTCCGACATGGCGTGCCGGACCGTGCATCCCGAGATGGAGACTTTGCCGTGCAAGGCCTTCGAGGACGTCTTCCAGACGGTCCACGACGGCGAGGCCGGGCTCGCCATGATCCCGATCGAGAACTCGGTCGCGGGACGGGTCGCCGATATTCACCACCTGCTGCCGGATTCGGGCCTCCATATCATCGCCGAGCACTTCCAGCGGGTGAACCACCGCCTGCTGGCGCCCACGGGGGCGACGATCGAAGGGCTCCGGACCCTGCGCAGCCATGTCCACGCGCTCTCGCAGGTCCGCAAGCTGATCCGCGAGCTCGACATCGAGCCGATCGTCCATGCCGACACCGCGGGGGCGGCGAGGGATGTCGCGGCAGAGGGCGACCCGACCGTCGCTGCGATCGCGTCGGAGTTGGCGGGCGAAATCTACGGCCTGGAGGCGCTGCGCTCGGACGTCGAGGACGATGAACACAACACCACGCGGTTCCTGGTCATGGCCAAGGACCCGATCGACCCGCCCAGCGACGACGGGCCGGTCGTCACCACCTTCGTCTTCCGGGTCCGCAACGTGCCGGCGGCGCTCTACAAGAGCCTCGGCGGGTTCGCGACCAACGGCGTCAATATGACCAAGCTCGAGTCCTACATGGTCGGCGGGGCCTTCGTCGCGACCGAGTTCTATGCCGACATCGACGGCCATCCGGACGAAACGCCGGTGCGCCTCGCCTTGGAGGAGCTCGGCTTCTTCAGCCGCGAAGTGAGGATTTTGGGGGTCTACCCGGCCCACCCGCACCGCTGGGACGCCCCGGCGAACGGGTGACCCGAACGAAGGCTTTCTCCGGTCTTGGACCCCGTGCTCCTCATCGCCGTTGCCGTCGCCGCCGTCGCCGGGCTGATGCGCGGCTTCGCGGGCGTCGGCTCGGGCATGCTGATGGCGCCGTTCTTCGCGGTGCTGTTCGGGCCGGTCGACACCGTCGCGATCATCATCACCATGGAGATCGTCGTCACCGGCCAGTTGCTGCCGGGCGTGCGCCGCGAGATCGACTGGCGGGTGGTGGCGCCGATGGGTGCTGTCGCGGCCCTCTTCATGCCCTTGGGGACCTGGCTGTTGGTGTCGCTCGACCCGGACCTGATGGCGCGCGGCATCGCACTCGTCGTGCTGGCGTTCTCGGTCGTGCTAATGACCGGTTGGCGCTACCAGGGCGAAAAGCGATTGCCGGCGACGATCGGCGTCGGCGCGCTTTCGGGCGTGCTGATCGCCGCGACCAGCCTCGGCAATCCGCCGGTCATGCTCTACCTGCTGTCGAGCCGGGATGCGGCGGCGAGGAACCGGGCCAACTTCACCGGCTATTTCGCGATCACGCTGATCGCGCTGATCCTGTGGATGACGTTCCGCGGGCTGATCGCCTGGCAGGCGCTCAAGGTGACGCTGATCCTGCTGCCGGTCTTCATGCTCGCCGCCTGGGTCGGCAGCCGGCTGTTCCGCCAGTCGAGCGAGGCGCTCTACCGGCGGGTGGCACTCGGCTTGCTGGTCTGCGCCGGACTCTATGGAGTGCTGCGGTAGAAGACTACCCGTCCTCGATCCAGTCCTCGATCAGGCGGCGCGAGATCGAGTCCTTGCGCGGCAGGCGGAACTCGTCGTCCTCGGGCGAGTTGGCGATCTCGTCGCGGCTGAACCAGCCGGCGCCCTCGAGCTCGCCGAGATTGACCTCGAGCTCGGTCCCGGTCGCCCGGCCGTAAAAGCCGAGCATGATCGAGGACGGGAACGGCCAGGGCTGCGAGGAATGGTAGGTGACGTCGGCGATCCGCACGCCGACTTCCTCGAAGACCTCGCGCGCGACCGCGTCCTCCAAGCTCTCGCCGGGCTCGACGAAGCCGGCGAGCACCGAATGCTGGCCTTTGCGCCACACCGACTGCCGGCCGAGGATCAACCGGTCGGCGCCGTCGTGGATCAGCATGATCACCGCCGGGTCGGTGCGCGGGAAGCACGGCGCCCCGCACTCGGGATTGCTGCACACCCGGACGTGGCCCGCCTCGCGGCTTTCGTTGGGATGGCCGCAGCGGCCGCAGAACATGTGCCGGCGCTGCCAGGTCGACATGCCGCGGGCGTAGGCCAAGAGCGCGCCCTCTTCGTGCCCCATCAGCGGGCCGACCTCGCGAAGGTCCCGGTAATCGCCGAACTCGGTGAAGGGCGCTTCGTCCTCGGGCGAGACGTCGATCGAGAAGTGGGCGGTCCCGTTCCACAGCCCGAGCAGCACCGGCACGTCGCCGAGCGCCAGCGCGTCCGGCGAGATCGGCACGGCGGCGAGCTCGGGCGCCTCGGCACCCTCGACGACCAGGTTCTGGCTGCGCCACACCGGCACGATCAGGCTCGCCAGATCGCCGAGCTTGTCCTCGATCCACTCCGCGTCGCGCCGCAGCTCGGCGGCGCGGTCGATTTCGGTGGCGGCGTAGCGGTTCGGTCGGCGCATGACGGCGGGAAACTGGCATGGTTGGCCCGGGGGTGCAACGCCGGGCGATCTGGTGCTTGCCCATCCCCGTGCCGTTCCTGGTATATTGGCATTGGAAGGTTGGCGGATGGACGGATCCCTCGCCAATCCGGTCAGGTCCGGAAGGAAGCAGCCGTAACGAGATCGGTCCGGGTCGTCCGTTCAGCCTTCCGCCGAGCCTTGCCTTAGGCCAGTATTTTGCCCCGGGTTCCATGTCCGAAAACCCCGAGTCCACCGGCTACCGCGTTCTCGCCCGCAAGTACCGGCCGGGCACCTTCGACGAGCTGATCGGCCAGGAGGCGCTGGTCCGCATCCTGACCAACGCGATCGAGAGCGGGCGCATCGCCCACGCCTACATGCTGACCGGTGTGCGTGGTGTGGGCAAGACGACGACGGCGCGGATCATCGCCCGCGCGCTCAACTGCATCGGCGCCGACGGAACGCTCGACGGGCCGACGCCGACGCCGTGCGGCGAATGCGAGAACTGCGTCGCGATCCGCGACGACCGCCACGTCGACGTGATGGAGATGGACGCCGCCAGCCGCACCGGCATCGACGATATCCGCGAGCTGATCGAGGGCGTGCGCTACAAGCCGACCTCGGCGCGCTACAAGGTCTACATCATCGACGAAGTGCACATGCTGTCGCGCCAGGCCTTCAACGGGCTTCTGAAGACGCTGGAGGAGCCGCCCGAGCACGTCATTTTCGTGTTCGCGACGACCGAACCGCGCAAAGTGCCGATCACGGTGCAATCGCGCTGTCAGCGCTTCGACTTGCGCCGCATCGATACCGAACGGCTGATCGAGCACTTCGCCGGCGTCGCCGAGGCCGAGGGGATCTCGGTCGAGCCCGAGGCGCTGGCGATGATCGCGCGCGCCGCCGACGGCTCGGTGCGCGATGGGCTGTCGCTCTTGGACCAGGCGATCTCGCCTGACGGAGGGCCAGCGGGAGACCCGGGGGCGGTCACCGCCGACCACGTGCAGAACATGCTCAGCCTCGCCGACCGGGCGGTGGTGTTCGACTTGCTCGACGCGCTGATGGCGGGCGACGTGAAGGCGGCGCTCGATATCTTCGCCACCATGCATCGCGACGGCGCCGATCCGGTGGTGGTGGTCCAGGACCTGCTCGAAGCGGTCTACTGGGTGACCAGGATCAAGGCGGTGCCGTCGATCACCGAGGAAACCTACACGCCGGAGACCGAAGGTACCCGCGGGAAAGCGATGGCCGAAAACCTGTCGATGGCGGCGCTGGCGCGGGTGTGGCAAATGCTGATGAAAGGGCTCGGCGAGGTCCAGACCGCGCCGATGCCGGCGCATGCGGCCGAAATGCTGCTGGTGCGGCTCGCCTATGCCGCGGAACTGCCGCCACCGGCGGTGCTGATGCAGCAAATCAAGGACGGCGACGGGGCGACTGAGACGCCTGCGGCGCCCGCGACGCCCGCGGCTTCGGGTCTGGGCGGCGATGGCGGATCGGTGCAGGCGGCGGTCGCCGGCGGCGTGGCCGAGTCGGCGGCGGTACCCGAAGCGTCTCGCGATCCGGCGCCGGAGCCGACGGCGGAAGCCCGCCAACCGTCGCCGCAGAATTTTCAACAGGCCGTCGAGTTGTTCCGCGACCAGCGCGAGATGATCGCCGCCTCGCATCTGACCAACGACGTCAATCTGGTCAGCTTCGAGGTCGGCCGAATCGAATTTCGCGCCGGCGAGCACGCGCCGCGGGATCTCGCCAACAAAACCGCGTCGTTGCTGTCCGATTGGACCGGCGAGCGCTGGGTCGTCACGGTGTCGGGCGAGGCCGGCGAGGCGACCCTCGCCGAGCAGGCCGAGGCCGCCATGCGGCAACTCCACAACGAGGCCGAGGCCGACCCGCTGGTCAAGGCGGTGAAGGATGCCTTCCCCGGCGCCCGGGTCACCAAGGTCACCCCGCGCGAGGCCGACGGCGATATCCCCGACGACCCGCCCGACGCTTTCGGCGACGACCCCGGGGGCGACGAGATCGAAGAGGATTGAGCCCATGAAAAACCTCGGCCAAATCATGAAGCAGGCGCAGGAGATGCAGGACCGCATGGCGGAGCTGCAGCAGTCGCTCGACGGCGTCGAGGTCGAGGGTGCGGCCGGCGGCGGCGTGGTGACCGTCACGCTCAACGGCAAGGGCGAGATGCGCCGGCTCAAGGTCGATCCGTCGCTCGCCAATGCCGACGAGTTGGAGGTGCTCGAGGATTTGATCATCGCCGCGCACAACGACGCCAAGGCCAAGGTCGAGGCGCGCGTGCAGGAGGAAACCTCGAAACTGATGGGCGGCCTGCAACTGCCGCCCGGCATCAAACTGCCGTTCTGAGGCAATCGCCGAGGTTCGACACCGATTTCGCCGCAGGATACAGATGTTCGATGCGTGATTTCGTTCTATCCCGTCATTCCCGCGAAAGCGGGAATCCATGCCTGAGCGTCGCCTCTCGGCAGGCCGGTGCGTTTGCGCGACTCTCAGGCGTGGATTCCGGATCGACCCTTCGGGCCGTCCGGAATGACAATCAATGGGCCGGTCCCGAACCTTCTCCGACGGGGGGAGAGGATTGGGGTGAGGGGGGCTGCTTTCGCTCGTCCGCTTCGCCATGGCGATGAGCGAAATCGAACGTTTGATCCAGTTGCTCGCCCGGCTGCCGGGCCTCGGGCCGCGTTCGGCCCGCCGCGCCGCCCTTCACCTGATCAACAAGCGCGAGGCGCTGATGGAGCCGCTCGCCCGGGCACTTGCGGAGGCGGCGGAGTCGATCCGGCCGTGCGCGATCTGCGGCAATCTCGATGCGGCGGATCCGTGTCACGTCTGCGCCGACGAGAAGCGCGACGGGTCGTTGGTCTGCGTCGTCGAGGAGGTCGCCGACCTCTGGGCGCTGGAGCGGATGGGCTCGTACAAGGGCCGCTATCACGTGCTCGGCGGCCGCCTGTCGGCGCTCGACGGGGTCGGGCCCGAGGACCTCAATATTCCGTCACTGGTCGAGCGGGTCGAGACGCAGAATATCGCCGAGGTTATTTTGGCGATGAACCTGACGGTCGATGGCCAGACGACGGCGCACTACATCGCCGAGCGCCTGACGCCGACGGGCGTCGCCGTGACGCGCTTGGCGCACGGCGTGCCGGTCGGCGGCGAGTTGGATTATCTCGACGACGGCACGCTCGAGGCCGCGCTCAAGGCACGGCGCTCGATCGAAGGTTAGGGGTTGCTCAGGCGCCGCCGGTGATGCTCGGGTCGTCGTTCTGGATGTGGACCTTGGCCAGGATGGCGCCGGCTTCGTCGAAGTAGGTGTAGGTCGTGAAGCCGTCGAGCTCGGCGCCCGGATCGCTCGCCGTGGCCTCCATGCCGTCGGTCTCCTTGAGGTCGACCACGTCACCCTCGCCGCGGAAGATCGTCAGCTCGTGGTCGTCGTCGGTCAGCTTGATGACGTCGCTCGCATCGAGCGCCAGGTGAACGTCACCCTCGGCCCCGGCGAGATCGATCGCCTCGATGTTGTCGATCTCCTCGATCGCGTCGTCGTACTTCCCGTGGCCGAGGTCGATCGCGACGTCCTTGCCGCTGGTGATGAGCAGGGTGTCCTCGCCGCTGCCGCCGTCGATCTCGGCGCCGCCACGGAAGTCCTTGGCGCCGATCTCGAAGATATCGTCGCCGGCGCCGCCGTACATCTCGTCCTTGGCATCGCCGACCAAGACGTCGTCGCCCGCACCGCCGACCAGGACGTCCTCGCCCTTGCCGCCGGTCAGCACGTCATCGCCGACGCCGCCGATCAGCACGTCGTCGCCGTCGCCGCCCTCGAGCATGTCGTCACCGACGCCGCCCGCCAGCACGTCGTCGCCTTCGCCGCCCTCGAGCACTACGTCGCCGGCGCCACCAGCCAGCCGGTCGTCGCCTGTGCCGACCTCGATCACTTCGTCGCCGGCGCCGCCCGCCAGCCGGTCGTCGTGCGACCCGCCGTC
>JASLSL010000357.1 GCA_030743445.1 Alphaproteobacteria bacterium | reverse complement strand
AGGACAACGGCGACGGCGCGCTCGACGACGCCAGCGAGGCGGCGGCATGAAAGGCATGCCTCTCACCATCGGGACCATTCATTTCGTCGGCATCGGCGGCATCGGCATGTCGGGCATCGCCGAGGTGATGCACAATCTCGGCTACAAGGTGCGCGGCAGCGACATCGCCGAAGGCGCCAACGTCAAGCGCCTGGTCGGGCTCGGCATCGAGGTCTCGATCGGCCACGAGCCGGTAAACGTGGAGGAGGCCGACGTGGTCGTCGTTTCCTCCGCCGTCAATCCGGACAACCCGGAAGTCGCCGCGGCCCGAGCCAAGCTGATCCCGATCGTCCGGCGCGCCGAAATGCTGGGCGAGCTGATGCGGCTCAAATGGTCGATCGCCGTCGGCGGCACCCACGGCAAGACCACGACGACCTCGCTGGTTGCAGCACTTTTGGACGCGGCCGAGTTCGATCCGACGGTAATCAACGGTGGAATCATCAACGCCTACGGCACCAACGCGCGGCTTGGCGAGGGCGAGTGGATGGTCGTCGAGGCCGACGAGTCCGACGGCACCTTCACCAAGCTGCCGGCGACGATCGCCGTCGTCACCAACATCGACCCGGAGCATCTCGACTTCTACGGTTCGTTCGACGCTGTGAAGCAGGCCTTCCAAACTTTCGTCGAGAACATCCCGTTCTACGGATTCGCGGCGCTCTGCATCGACCATCCGGACGTCCAGGCGATGATCGGCCAGATCACCGATCGACGCATCATCACTTACGGCCTGAGCCCGCAGGCCGAGGTCCGCGGCGAGAACCTTCGCCCGGGCCCGGGCGGCGTGACCTTCGACGTCGTCTTCGGCGCCCGCGGCACGACTTCGCCGCGGGTCGAGGAGATGCGCCTGCCGATGTTCGGCCGGCACAACGTCGAGAACGCACTCGCCGCGATCGCGGTGGCGACCGAGATGGGCATCGACATGGAGGTCGTTCGCGCCGGTCTCGCCGGGTTCGCGGGCGTCAAACGCCGCTTTACCAAGACCGGCGAGTCGGGCGGGATCACCGTGATCGACGATTACGGCCACCATCCGGTCGAAATCCTGAACGTGTTGAAGGCGGCGCGCGAGACGACTCGCGAGCGCGTCATCGCGGTCGTGCAGCCGCACCGCTACACGCGCCTGTTGGCGTTGTTCGAGGAATTCTGCACCTGCTTCAACGACGCCGACGTGGTGATCGTCGCCGACGTCCACCCGGCCGGCGAGGCGCCGATCGAGGGCGTCGACCGCGATGCCCTGGTGCACGGGCTGCAGACCCACGGCCACCGGGACGTGCGCGCGCTCGACGGGCCGGAGGATCTCGCCGCCCTGATCCACGGCATCGCGAAGCCCGGCGACCTGGTGGTCTGTCTCGGTGCCGGGACGATCACCAATTGGGCCAACGCGCTGCCCGCGGAGCTCGAGGCGATCCGCGACAGCGAAGCGGAGGCGGGGTGATGGCGATGGCGGCGCTGAAAACTCCCGAACGGCTGATCGACCAGCTGCCGCCCGTCAGGGGCAGCGTGGAGGAGAACGCCGATCTCGCGCGGTTCACCTGGTTCCGCGTCGGCGGCCCGGCCGAAATCCTGTTCGAGCCGGCCGACCGCGACGACCTGCAGGATTTTCTCGCTTCGGGCCATGGCGGAGCACCGGTGACGGTGATCGGATTCGGCTCCAATCTCCTGGTGCGCGACGGCGGCGTGCCGGGCGTCGTCGTCCGGCTCGGCGACGCTTTCGCCAAGATCGAGATCGAAGACGGAGGACTGCGCGCGGGTGCGGCGGCGCTCAGCATCAATATCGCGCGGGCGGCCGCGGATCGCTCGCTCGCTGGGCTCGAGTTCCTCTCCGGCATTCCGGGGACGATCGGCGGGGCGCTCCGGATGAACGCCGGTGCCTATGGCAGCGAGACCGCCGACGTTCTGCACCGCGCCACCGCGCTCGACGGCAACGGGAACGTGCACGAAGCGGCACCCGGCGATTTGGGTTTTTCCTATCGCCATTGTGCGGCCCCGGAAGACTGGATTTTCATCGCGGCCGAACTCGACACGGCACCGGGCGACAGAGACGAAATCGCGAACCGGATGGCCGAAATCGCGGCCCAACGCACCGAAAGCCAGCCACGCACCCGCACCGGCGGGTCGACCTTCACCAACCCAGTCGGCCACAAGGCCTGGGAATTGATCGAGGCAGCCGGGTGCCGGGGTTTGCGTCGCGGCGGCGCCATGGTCTCGGACCTGCACTGCAATTTCCTGATCAACACCGGCGAGGCGACCGGCGCCGACATCGAAGGGCTCGGCGAGGAGATTCGCCGTCGCGTCAAGGAGACCAGCGGCATCGAGCTGGACTGGGAAATTCGCCGCATCGGCATCGCCACGGAAGGTGCGTCATGACCAAGCGCGTCGCGGTGCTCTATGGCGGATGGTCGAGCGAACGCGAGGTCTCGCTGGTCAGCGGCCAGGACTGCGCCAAGGGGCTCGTGGAATCGGGCTACGAGGTGACCTTGATCGATGTCGAGCACGACCTGACGGCGCTGATCGTCGCCCTCGACCCGGCCCCGGACGTCGTGTTCAACGCACTGCACGGGCGCCACGGCGAGGACGGCAAGATTCAGGGTCTGCTCGATATCCTGGAGATTCCCTATACCCATTCAGGCGTGCTCGCCTCGGCGCTGGCGATGGACAAGCCGGTGGCGAAGCGACTGTTCGCCGCCGCCGCCATCCCCTGCCCCGACGGTCGCATCGTGCGTCGCGAGGAGCTGGCGAACGGCCCGGTGATCGACCCGCCCTACGTGATCAAGCCGGTCAACGAAGGCTCCAGCGTCGGGGTCCATATCGTCCGCGAGGGCGACAACCGACCGCCGCTTGACGATTGGCCGTACGGCGAGACGGTGCTGGTCGAAAGCTACATCCCGGGCCGCGAGCTGACCGTGGCGGTAATGGGCGACCGAGCGCTCGGCGTCACCGAATTGCAGCCGCACGAAGGTTTTTACGATTACGCGGCAAAGTACGAGGAAGGCCGCACGACGCATCTATGCCCGGCGCCGGTTCCCGACGAGATCGCGGAACTGGCGATGGACTATGCCCTGAAGGCCCACGAGGCCTTGGGCTGCCGCGGGGTCAGCCGCGCCGACTTCCGCTACGACGATACCGGCGGCGAACCCGGCGATTTGTACATGCTGGAGATCAACACCCAGCCCGGCATGACGCCGCTTTCCCTGGTGCCGGAACAGGCCGCCTACACGGGCGTCAGTTTCGCCGAGTTGGTGAGTTGGATGGTGGAGAACGCCGCATGCGACGCGTAAAAGGCAAACCCGCAAAGGGCCGAAAGACCAAGCAGGCGCGCGCCCGGCGGCGGACCTGGCGGCGCTGGATCAAGCCTGGCCTAATCGGCGGCGTGATCTTCGCCGTCGTCGCCGGCGCTGCGGGTGGCGTGTTGTGGCTGCGGGCGACCGACCTGCCGGGCCGCACCGTCGCGGCGATCGAGGATTTCTATCGTCAGGTCAACGTCGCGGCGGGGCTGGTGATCGAGGAGGTCTTGGTCGAGGGCCGGCAGGAGACCACCCGCCGGCAACTGCTCGAGGCGCTCGACGTCACCCGCGGCGATCTGATCCTGTCTTTCGATCCGGAAACGGCTCAGCAACGCCTGGTCAATATCGGCTGGATCGCCGAGGCCCGGGTCGCGCGGCGCCTGCCGAACACGATCTATGTCGAGATCGTCGAGCGCGAACCGATCGCAATCTGGCAGAACAAGGGCAAGTTCGTGCTGGTCGACCCCGAAGGCGTGGTAATCGCCCGCCAGGGCATCGACCGATTCAGCCACCTCAAGGTCATCGTCGGCGATGACGCGCCGCAGCACGCCCCGGCGCTGTTCGCCATGTTGAAGACTCAGCCGGACCTGATGAAGCGGGTCGCCGCCGCGGTGTGGACCGGCGGGCGACGCTGGAACCTGCGGCTCGACAACGGTGTCGACGTGCGCCTGCCCGAGGAAGGGGCGAAGGGCGCCTGGGATCGGCTCGCCCGCTACGAGCGCGAGCACCAGTTGTTGCGCCGCGACATCATCGCCGTCGACCTGCGCGTGCCCGACCGGCTGGTCGTCCGCATGAACCGCGAGAGGCCGCCGCCGCAGCCCGACCCGGGCGACAGAACGTGAGTTAGACGAGGTAGAGCAGAGGGGAGATTAGAAACTTGGCACGAAACGGACCCATAGCCGCACTCGACATCGGCACCACCAAGACCTGCTGCTTCATCGCCGAGGCCAACGCTGTCGGCGCCATCCGCGTCAGCGGGATCGGCCATTACGCGAGCCGTGGCATCAAATCGGGCGCCATCGTCGACATGGAGGCGGCCGAGCAATCGGTGCTGTCCGCCGTGCACGCGGCCGAACAGATGGCGGGCACCACGATCCGCGATGTCGCGGTCAACGTCGCGAGCGGCAAGCCGGCCAGCCAGACCTTGGAGCTCGATACCGATCTCGGCGGTGCGGCGATCGGCGAACGCGAGGTCCGGCGGCTGCTCGACGATGATCGGATCGCCGGCACGCCCCCCGACCGTCACTTGATCCACGCTGTTCCGCTCGGCTTCGCGATCGACG
>JASLSL010000356.1 GCA_030743445.1 Alphaproteobacteria bacterium | reverse complement strand
CAAACATCATTTCTTCCTTCGAATTTTCAAAATCACTGGCCCGCCTGAAGCATTCTGAATACGACGAATCCTTTCAACCCCCACTCACCCAACGATCCACCGAACCGCTTTCCCCAGTCGCTCCAACAACCCATCGAAGTCGCGATTCGGCGGTGAACCTTCCCGCTTGCCCCCGGTGTAATGCGCCAGCTCGCCGTGCCATCTCGGCGGCGCGTTGTCGTCGTCGCTGAAGCTCGGGATGAGGCGCAGGATGAAGGTGTGGCGCGCGGCGCGCGGCGCGGTTGCGGCTGGGGCCGTCCGGCCACGAGATATCGGTTGATCGGTTCGGCGTTCGTTTGCACGCATTCGCTCCACTCGTCATGAGAGCCACGACCCGTTGGTCACTGACCCCTGGGGTCACGGACCCGCAGGTCACGGGCCGACAGTGGCAGGCGCGCGTCTCGACGCGGTCTCGGGCGCGTCGAAAATGCGTCTGGAAATGCGTGTCTGGATTTTTGGACGGGGAGGGGCGGTTTCGCCGCGGGTCCTGCGGCTCAGCGTCCAGCGATCTCGTGGATGACCTGGTCGATCCGGCGGTCGGCGGTGCGCAAGTCCCGCTTCAGCGCGCGCAGTTCTGCTATTGCATCGCCCGTCGGTGGGCTAGGGATACGGGTGCGCTGCAAGAGTTCCGCGGATTCCGGGTGTGCGCCGCGATCGACGGATATCGAATGCTCTTCGCGGATCGCCCGATAGAGCTCGACCGTCTCGGCCATCGGCTCGATTCCGAGTTCGCGCTGGAGCAACCGCTTGCACTGCTCGAACTGCCGCAACGCCGCCGGCCGGTTGCCCTTGGCGAAATAGGTTCGCATCAGGTCGCGGTGGACGTGCTCGAGCAATGGGTCGGCGTCCAACAGGCGCTTGGCGCAGGCGACCGCCGCGTCCCATGACGCCCGTCCCTGGTGCCGGAACAAAAGCATTTCGAGCCCGGAGATGAAGCGGTCGCGCAGCGCCTCGCGCGGGAACAGGCACCAATCGTCGTAGATTCCCGGCAACAGATCGTCGTCGTAGAGGGCCATGGCCGCTTCCAGACCCGCCGCCTGGTCCGCATCGACAGGGATTTCGGTGTCGGCAGGCAAGGATTCCATCGCCTTCGCGAATTCCCGCGCGTCCAACCAAAATTCCGGGGGGACGGTAAAGGTGACCTCGTCGCCGCCGAGGGTCAGGATGTCCTCGGCCGCGACCCCGGCATCGCGAAACGCGGTACGGATCGTCCACAATTCCTGGCGCAATGCCTTCAGGGTGTCGCCGGCGCGATCCTCGCCCCAGACCTTTGCCACCAAGACCTCACGGGCGTAGGACCGGCCCGCGTTGAGCATGAGAAAACCAAGCAGTGAGCGCGATTTTCGCGTCTTGAAACCGTCGATCGGCCGGTCGTCCGCAAGCACCCGGAACCTGCCGAGGACGTACCCGCGCAATCGAATCATGCCCGCTCCCCTTGGCCGTGTTTCCGTACATATGTACGGCTCGTGGCCGGTTTCATGCGTCGCCGACCGTGTTGGTTAACAAATTAACTACCTATTCGAGCATGTATTGCAAGCATCAACTATCATAGAGATTAAATTGTCGTAATTTCCGTGGACGCACGACCGAATAGTTCGTTCGACCGAGATGTGTTGCGGCAAGGACTATTGACCCCGACCCATACCGGTGACAGGCTTTCTTCATGGCCGCTCGCAAGAACATTCGCGATCGGATCGTCGATACGGCCTTGAAGATCGCCGACGAGAAAGGCTGGGGCCGTGTCCGCCTGCACGATATCGCCGACCGGCTCGATATCGGCCTCGAAGACATCCACAAGCAGTTCGGCGAGCTCGACGAGATCGGCGACGCGTGGTTCGCTCGGGCCGATACGGCGATGCTGAAGATCGGCGGCAAGGCCGGCAAGCTGCCCGCGGCCGAGCGGCTGCATCGGGCGATCGTTTGCTGGCTCGACGTCCTGGCGCCGCACCGCCGGGTGGCGCGGGATATCCTGACCTACAAACTGCGCTGGCCGCACGTGCACCTCACGGCGGCGCTCGTCGTGCGGCTGTCGCAGACCGTGCAGTGGCTGCGCGAGGCGGCCGCGCTCGACGCCACTGGGCGCCAGAAACAGATCGAGGAAACCGGCCTCTCGATGCTGTTCGCCTCGACCGTGGCCTATTGGCTCTACGACGGTTCCGCGGATCAACGGCGGACACGCGAATTCCTGCGCCGCGGCCTCGCGCGCTCGGACCGGCTGATGGCGAGGCTATGGCGCAAATCCGCCGCCTGATCGTATGTACGCTTGCGTTTCTGTGTCCGGCGGTAGCGGCGGCCGGCGATGTCCCGATCATCGACGCCCACAGCCAGGTCGATCACGAGGTCGAGCTCGCCGATGTCATCCGAGTAATGAAAAAGGGCGGCATATCGCGGATTATCCTTTCGGTCCGAGGCCGGATGAAACCCGCGAAGATCGCCGCTTTCGCCGCTCGTCATCTTGACAAAATCACCCTCGCCGTGCGCACCAAGGCGCGGTTCTACGTCGAGAACAAGCCGAAATACTACAAGATGCTGAACAAGCAGCTCGCGATGCCCGAATTCAAGGCGATGGCGGAAGTGATCCTGTACCACGCCCAGAAGGGATCCAAGGCGCCGGAATGGATCGTTCCCATATCATCGCCGCAGGTCCGGGCGGCGTTGAAGGCGGCGCTCGAGCGGAAATGGCCGTTCATCCCGCATATCGAGTTCGCCGCCGCGTTCCCGCGCGAGCGCAAGCGATTCATGGCCGATCTGGAAGCGATGCTCAGGGCCCATCCGGATCACCCGTTCCTGCTGATCCACATGGCGCAATTGGATACGGAGGAGGCCGGGCGGTTGATCGAGGCGCATCCCAACGTCTACTTCATGACCTCGCATTCGAACACGCTGATGGTGAGCAAATCGGCGCAGCCTTGGACCAACCTGTTTGACGGCGCGGAGTTGGCGCCCGACTGGCGGAAATTGATCCTGAAACACCCGGATCGCTTCATCCTCGCTTTCGACAATGTGTTCGCCGAGCATTGGGGCGACTATTACCTGGAGCAGATCGCGCTGTGGCGGAAGACGCTTAAGACCCTGCCGGCCGCGGTGGCCCACGCCATCGCCCACCGGAACGCCGAGCGCCTGTGGCGCCTGCCGCCGGTGGAGTAAAGAAACCCTCACCCTCCCACCGCTTCGCGGCGGGCCCCTCCCGCTCCCCTTACCATGGGAGAGGGTGCCCAGCTACTCGCAGAGTAGCTGGGCGGGTGAGGGGCCTTTACGCCCGCTTTCGCTTGCGACGCGCGGTAATTTCAGCTCGCGCCCAGCCACTTTGCAAGCGACCGACCGTGTCCGGGATGACGGATATAGCTTGCGTTACGACGCCCGCTTTCGCTTGCGCCGCGTGGGTTTTGCGGTAGTCGCTTTTTTCCGCTTGGCGGCGCACCGGCCGAGCGTGCGGACGAGGAACTGGCCGGTATAGCTGGCCTTGACCTTGGCGACCTCTTCCGGCGTGCCGCACGCGACAACCGAGCCGCCGGCCTCTTCGCCGCCTTCCGGGCCGAGGTCGATGATGTGGTCGGCGGTCTTGATGACCTCGAGGTTGTGCTCGATCACCACCACCGTGTTGCCCTGGTCGACCAGGCTCTGCAGCACCTCCAACAGCTTGCTGACGTCCTCGTAGTGCAATCCGGTGGTCGGCTCGTCGAGGATGTAGAGGGTGCTGCCGGTGGCCTTGCGCGAGAGTTCCTTCGCCAGCTTGACCCGTTGCGCCTCGCCGCCCGAGAGGGTCGTCGCCGGTTGGCCGATGTGGATATAGCCGAGGCCGACGCGCTCCAGGGTCCGTAGCTTGTCGCGGATCGACGGCACCGCCTTGAAGAACTCCGCACCTTCCTCGACCGTCATCTCAAGAACGTCGGATATCGAGTTGTCTCTAAAGGTTATTTCCAATGTTTCACGGTTATAGCGTTTGCCCTTGCAGACATCGCACTGAATGTAGATGTCGGGCAGGAAATGCATCTCGATCTTGATCATGCCGTCGCCCTGGCAGGCCTCGCAGCGCCCGCCCTTGACATTGAACGAGAATCGGCCCGTCGCATAGCCGCGCGCCTTCGATTCCGGCAGGCCGACGAACCACTCGCGGATCGGCGTGAAAGTGCCGGTATAGGTCGCCGGATTGGAGCGTGGGGTGCGGCCGATCGGCGACTGGTCGATGTCGATCACCTTGTCGAGGAACTGGGTGCCGAGCATCTTGTCGTGCTCGCCCGGATGCAGGCGCGCGTTGTGCAGCCGGCGGGCGAGCGCCTGATAGAGTGTCTCGACGATCAGGGTTGACTTGCCGCTGCCCGAAACCCCGGTGACGCAGGTGAAGGTGCCGAGCGGGATATCGACCTCGATATTCTTCAGATTGTTGGCTTTTGCGCCGACGATTTTCAAGGTTTGGCCCTGGTGGCCCGCGCGCCGCCGAGCAGGAATCGCGATCTGCTTCATGCCGGTGAGGTACTGCGCCGTCAGGCTCCGGGTGCTCTGCATCACCTTCTTCGGCGTGCCATAGGCGACGATCTCGCCACCGTGGACCCCGGCGCCGAGGCCGAGATCGACCAGGTAGTCGGCGGCGCGGATCGCTTCCTCGTCGTGTTCGACGACGATCACCGTGTTGCCGAGGTCGCGCAGCCGGACCAGGGTCTCCAAGAGCCGCGCGTTGTCACGCGGATGGAGGCCGATCGACG
>JASLSL010000355.1 GCA_030743445.1 Alphaproteobacteria bacterium | reverse complement strand
CCCGCGCCCCCGCCGGCGTCAAAGTTGCCACTCCAGTGGCGCCCCCCCCCCCGCCCCCCCCCCCCGGGGCGCCCCCCCCCCCCCCCCCCCCCCCCCCCCCTGTGTGGGGGGGGTGGGGGGGGGGGCTGCCGGGCCCCGGGGGGGGGGGTGGGGGGGGGCCCCCCCACGTCCGGGTGAATTGGATGGAGCGTTTGGCGTTAACTCATCTCATCCGTCATTCCCGCGAACGCGGGAATCCATGCCTGAGCATTGCCGACAAACGCGATAGGGAGAGAGTCGAGCGTTTCAGGCATGGATTCCGGATCGGGGCGCTGCCCCGTCCGGAATGACGGGGTGGGTAAATTTACCCCTCACTTCGCCCGGAAGCTGCGGCCGATGAGCTGGCGGTGGACCTGGGTGGTGCCTTCCCAGATCTGGGTGATCTTGGCGTCGCGCATCAGCCGCTCGACCCGGAAATCCTTGATGTAGCCGTAGCCGCCGTGCATCTGCACCGCCTCGGTGGCGATCCGCATGGCGAGGTCGGAGGCGCGCAGTTTGGCCATCGAGGCCTCGAGCCCGAAATCCTCCGCCCCGCCGTCGACCAAGCCCGCGACGTAGTCGAGCCAGGCCTCGCACATCGCCAGGTCGACCGCCATGTCGGCGACGCTGAACTGGTTGCCCTGGAAGTCGATGATCTTGCGGCCGGACTGCTCGCGCTCGTTCATATAGGCGATCATGTCCCGGAAGGCGGCGGTGGCGATGCCGAGCGCATGGGCCGCGATCGACGGCCGCGACCGGTTGAGCGAGGCGAGCAGCAGGTCGAGCCCGTCGCCGGGTTCGCCCAGCATGTTGGCGCGCGGGGCCCGGCAGCCGTCGAAGGCGAGCGCCACGGTGTTCGAGGCCCGGTGGCCCATCTTGTCCTCGACCTTGGTGACCGAGAGGCCGGGGGTGTCCTTCTCAACGACGATGGCGCTGATCGCGCCCTTGGCGTCGTCGATCTCGGACCACTTGCCGAACACCAGCAGCAGGTCGGCCACCCCGCCGTTGGTGATGAAGAGCTTGGCGCCGTCGAGAACCACGTCGTCACCGTCGGGGGTAAACCGGGTCTGCATGCCGGTGGCGTCCGAGCCCGCGGTCGTTTCGGTGATCACCAGCGAGGCGAGCCCGCCCTCGGCGATCCGGGGCAGCAGCCGCTGCTTCTGTTCTTCCGCGCCGAATTCGATCAGCGGCTTCATCGCGTGGTAGGTCGTCGCGTAGATGATCCCGGTCGAGGCGCAAGCCTCGGATATCGCCTGGACGCAGGCGAGGTAGGCGCGGAACGACATCGCAGCACCACCGTAGGCCTCGGGCACGAAAATGGCGTTGAGGCCGAGCTCGTTCAACGCCGCGACGTTGTCCCACGGGAACTCGCCGCTGCGGTCCAAGGCCTCGGCGCGGGGGGCGATGACCTCGTCCGCGACCCGCCGCACGGTGTCGAGCAGGATGCGCTCTTCTTCCGGCCAGTCGCGCTGGCGTTCGAGCTGCTCGAACACTTTCATGAGCGTTCCTTCCGGGACATCAGTGGTTCATCCCCTGCCCGCCGTCGATGTAGATCGTCTCGCCGGTGAGGTATGGCATGTCCTCGGCGAACAACGCGCCGACCAGGGTCGCGACCTCTTCCGCTGTGCCGGGACGGCCGACCGGGACTCGCTGCCCGAGCCAGGCGCGGACCTTGTCCCGCGCTAGGAATTCGCGGTTGAAATCAGTCTCGATATAGCCCGGCGCCACATTGATCACGGTGATCCCGTCGGCCGCCCATTCGACCGCATGGCAGCGGGTCATCGCCGCGACCGCCGCTTTCGAGGCGCAGTAGGCCAAGTTGTCGGGCACCCCCATCTTGTCGAAGAACGAGCCCATGTTGACGATCTTGCCGCCGCCGGACGCCGCCAGGTGCGGGTAGATCTCGCGGCTCGCGGTCATCACCGCGGTGGCGTTGAGCCGCATCAACCCCTCGTAGGCCTCGGTCGCGAGCTCGGCGCTCGGCGTGGCGAGGTGGGCCCCGGCGTTGTTGACGAGGCCGGCGATCGGGCCCGCGCCCGCGATCTCGCCGAATAGGTCCCTCACCCGCGCTTCGTCGGTGACGTCGCACTCGTACCCCGAGCCGACCGCGCACTCGCCCGAGCGCGACAGGCCGGCGACGGCGAAGCCGCGGCGGTCGAGCTCGGCCGCGATCGCGGCGCCGATGCCCCGGCTGGCGCCGGTGACGATGACGGTATCAGCCATCCCGGAACTCCGGCTTGCGCTTCTCGAGGAACGCCTTGGTGCCCTCGACCGAATCCTCGGTCTGGAAGGCGAGGGTCGAGAGGTCGGCCTCGATCTTCAAGCCCTCGTGGAGCGGTGTGTCGAGGGCGCGGTGGACCGCCTCGCGGGCCCAGGCGAGCACCGGCAGGCTATAGCCCGTGAACTCGCGGGCGAAGGCGACCCCGCCCGCGAGCGTATCGCCCTCGACCAGCCGGTTGACCAGGCCGATTTGCAGCGCCTCCTCGGCCTCGACCGTGCGCCCGGTCATCACCATCTCGGCCGCGCGCGCCTCGCCGACCAGCCGCGGCAGCCGCTGGGTCCCGCCATAGCCCGGGATGAGACCCAGCTTGATCTCGGGCAGGCCCATCTTGGCGCCCGGGGTCGCGACGCGGAAGGTGCAGGCCATCGCCAGCTCGAGCCCACCGCCGAAGGCATAGCCGTTGACGATCGCGACCGATGGGATCGGCAAGCCGTCGAGCTTGGCGAAGATCGCCTGGCCGCTCGCCGCCCCGGCCTTCTCTTGCGTTAGGCTGCGCCCGGCGAGCTCGTTGATATCGGCCCCGGCGCAGAACGCCTTGTCGCCGGCGCCGATGAAGAGGAGCGCGCGGGCGGGCGTCGCCGCCGCCTCGTCGATCGCCCGGCCGATGTCCCGGACCAGCGAGAAGCTGAGCGCGTTCAGCGCCTCGGGCTGGTTGATCGTGACGAGGGCGAATTCCTCGTGCCGCGTCAAATCTATGGTCATGATTGGTATCTCCTTGCGTTCAACTTTCGGTCGGCCAGGGGAAGCGCGTCGCCGCGGTGGTCAACGGCATCTCGATCCCGGCCGCCTCGGCGACCTCGAGGCAGATGCCGGCATCCTTCGTCGCCAGGTCGATGACGTTGTCCCACATGCCGCGAATGGCGTCCCAGTTCTGCGCGATAAAACTGTTGGCCGACGCACTCTTGAGGACTTCCATCAAATCGTCCTCGGCGAGACCGAAGGATTGCGCGAAGTTGCGTACCTCCAACAGCATTCCCATGGTGCCGAGCGCCACCGCGTTGTTGGCGAGCTTGGTCACCATGCCCATGCCGACCTCGCCGCAGGGAAAGATTTGGCCCAAGGCCTCGAGGCTCGGGCGGCAGCGCTCGATCGCCGCCGCCTCGCCGCCGACCATCAGCGCGAGGGTCCCTTCCGCCGCCTTGAACGGGAAGCCGCTGACCGGGCAATCGAGCATCGAAATCTCGCGCGCTTTCGCCTCATCGGCCATCCGGCGGCAAAAGTTGGGATCGATGGTGCTCATGACGATCAGGGTCGAGCCCGGCTTCATCGCCCCGAGCGCGCCGCGCTCGCCCAGCACCGCTTCCTCGGTCTCCCCGGTGTCGCGCACCATGGTGATCACCTGGTCGGCGCCATCGGCGACCTCGGCCGGCGAGGCGGCCTCGATCAGGCCGCTTTGCTTCAACTCCTCGATCGCCTCGCGGGCGACCCGGGCGCAGCTCGCGACCTCTAGGCCGTGGTCGAGCAACCGCTTCGCCATCGGTTTTCCCATCGCGCCGAGGCCGATGAAGCCGATCCTGGTTTTGGCCATAACCTGTCCTCGCTCTCTTGCCTATTTGGTCATTGGCGACAGCTTTTTCGCGATCTCGCGCAGCTTGAATTTCTGGATCTTGCCGCTCGGCGTGCGCGGCATCTCATGGATGACCTCGAGCCGCTCCGGCAGGTAGGTCTTGGCCAGCTTCTGGTCTTCCAGGAAGGCGACCATGTCGGCGAAGCCCAAGGCTTCGCCGTCTTTCAGGGTGACGAAGGCGCAGCCACGCTCGCCGAGCCGTTCGTCCGGCATGGCGACGATCGCCGCGTCCTGAATCGCCGGGTGGCGGTAGAGCAGGTCCTCGACCTCGACCACCGGCACGTTCTCGCCGCCCCGGATAATCACGTCCTTGGAGCGGCCGGTGATGCGGATGTAGCCGTCGGCGTCGATCCGCGCCAGATCGCCAGTCTTGAGCCAACCCTCGTCGTCGGTGCCGTAGAGCTCGGGCTTCTTGAGGTAGCCCGCAAAGCTCGCCATGCCGCGCGCCTCGAGGCGGCCCTCCTCGCCCGCCGGCAGCGGTGCGCCGTCGCCGCCGACGACCCGGACCTCCATGCCGTCGATCGGCGTGCCGTCGGTCTCGATCGCCTTGTCCGGCGGGTCGTCGCGCTTGGTCGTGGTCACACCACCGTTCTCGGTCATGCCCCAGCACGAGATCACCAGCACGCCGAGCCGCTCGCTGGCGCGCTGGACCAGGACTCCCGGGATCGGCGCACCGGCGGTGAGGAAGGTGTGGAGCGAGCTCATGTCGCACTCATCGACCGCCGGGCTTGCGCTCAGGTCGGAGAGAAACGGGGTCGAGGCCATGGTGAAGCTGACCCCCTCGACGTCGACGATCCGCGCCGCCCTGTCCGGGTCCCAGACATCCATCAGGACCGCCCGCCCGCCGAGCATGATCGGCATCATCAAGCCGTAGAGAAACCCGGTCAGGTGGGCCAGCGGCGAGGCCATCAGGACAACGTCCTGGCGCCCGAGCCCGACCCGCTCGACGTATTTGACGATGTTGCCGATCAGCGTGTTGTGGGTGTGCATCACGCCCTTGGGCTCGCCGGTGGTGCCCGAAGTGTACATCAGCAGGCAAACATCGTTCGGCCCCGGCTTGCGCTCGGCGAAGACGGCGGCGCCGTCCATTTCCTCCTCCCAGGCGCGGTCGACGAAATAGGCGTCGAACGAGTCTTCTCCCGTGCCGCCGATGACGAAGAGGTGCTCGAGCGATGGGACCTCGCCGCGCAGCTCGGCGATCATTCCCGGGTAGTCGAAGCCGCGATAGCTTTTCGGCACGACCATCGCCTTGGCCTCGCCGAAGGACAGCATATAGCTGAGCTCGCGCTGCCGGAAGATCGGCATCAGCGGATTGAGCACCGCGCCGATCCTGACGCAGGCCAGGTGCAATGCGGTGAACTGCCACCAGTTCGGCAGTTGCGCCGCGACTACATCGCCGGGCCCGATGCCGAGCGCCGTGAGCCCGAGGGCGATACGGCGAACCGCCTGGCCGAGTTCGGCGTAGCTCAGCCCGGTCGGCTGCCCCTCCCCATCCCGGTAGACGGCCATCGCCAGCCGGTCGGGCTCGACCGCCAGATCGTCGTCGAGGTATTCGGTGATCAGCCGGTTCGGCCACAGCCCGCTCTTGGTGAACGCGTCGATCCGGTCTTGAGGGATTTGGATGTCGAACCGCATGGATCACCAAATAAACCACGTCATCCCGGACGATGCGCAGTATCGATCCGGGACCCATGCCTGAGCTTTCCCAAGCGGTATGGCTGCGCTGAAATTACGGGGACACGATGGTGTTGTGAATTGCCGACCGGTAACAACCCGCCTGTATCGTGTCCCCGTAATTTTAGCTTGCGCCCAGCCACTCGACGAGTGGCCGAGCTCGGCCGGGATGACGGTTGAGGGGGAGGCGATATCCATCACGCCTCCTTGGCCGGTTCCTCGAAGCGTACCGGGGCGGGCTCGATCTCGCCGTCGCGCGCCCAATCGGCGAGTACGCGTTTGAGGATCTTGCCGCTCGCGGTCAGCGGGAACTCGTCCAGCGCCAGGAAATATTCCGGCATGTCGTATTTCGAGAGCCCGACGCCGTGGAGATAGTCGAGGACGGCGCCCGCTTCGGGCGCCGCCCCGCCGGCCGGGACGATCGCCAGACAGACCTTCTCGCCGAGCCGCTCGTCGGGAACGGCGAAGGCCGCGGCGCGCTCGACGCCCTCGTGTTTGACAGCCAGGTCCTCGATCTTCTTCGGGTGGATGTTGTGACCGCCGCGGATCACGATGTCCTTGAGCCGGCCGACGAACTCCAGGCAACCGTCCTCCTTCAGCCGGCCGAGATCGCCCGAGAGGAACCAGCCGTCGCGGTTGAACGAGCCCTCGGTCGCCTGCTGGTTGCCGAAATAGCCGAGCATCAGGCAGGCGCCCCGGCCGCCGATCTGGCCGACCTCGCCTTGTGCCACCTCCACGTCCGGATTCTCGGCATCGAAGATGCGCACCCGGTAGCCCGGCCCGCCGCGACCGCAGGTGTGGACGATGGTCTCGGGATCGTCGTCGGGATAGGTGTACTGGTGCGACGAGTTCTCGGTCATGCCGTAGATGTTTTGCGGCATGACGCCCTGGTCGAGGAAGGCCTGCGCGGTGACCGGCGGGATCGGCGACCCCGCCATGTAGAACAATTTCACTTCGCCGAGCCGGTCCATGCCGCGCGCCCGCTGTTCGGCCAGAATATCCATCGCGTGGGTCGGCACCCCCATGACGTAGGTCGCGCCGCATTCGACGATCCAGTCGAGCTGGTCCTTGCCCGGCCCGGGATCGTCGACCACCAGCTCGCCGCCGGCGACCATCATCTGGCCGACCGCGACCCAGGCGATGTGGTGGGAGAGCGGGCTGAGCGTCAGCAACACCGTCGCCGGCCCGTGGTTCCAGTCGCGCACCAGGTCGCGCGGGTTGGCGAGCAGCGTGTTGTCGGAATGCATCACGCCCTTCGGCGTTCCGGTCGTGCCCGAGGTGAAGGCGAGGTAGGTCACTTTGTCGGGGTTGGCGTCGATCGGGCTCATGCCGCCGGGTCCGCCGGGTGCCGGAAAATCGTCGCCGGGAGTGCGGTCCGGCGGCAGGCGGAACACCCGCTGCATCGCCGGGAGTTCGGCCGCCGGCCCAAAGAGGTCGAAGTGCCCGGCGTCGGAGACGTAATCCTCTTCGATAAAGACGGCGGCGGCGTCGATCGCCTGCAACAGGCCGAGGATTTCCTCGCCGGTATAGTTCTTGTGCAGCGAGGGATTGCAGACATAGCCGTTGCGCGAGCAGGCGAGCAGCACGATCGCCGCCTCGACCCGGTTGGAGAGACAGATTGAAATTCGCTGCCCTTTGGCAATCCCAGCCTCGTGCAGTGCATCGGCGACCGCGTCGGTCCAGCCCTTGACCTCTTCCCAGGTGAGCCGCCGCGCACTGTCCCTGAGCGCGAAGGCGCCCGCCCGCGTCGCCGCGTGGCCTGCCATCAGCGAATAGAGAGTGTCGTCACGCCACAGACCGTCCTCATAGTAGCGGCGCGCCGTCGCCGGGTCGTGCAATGTCAGCAGCGTGGTCATGAGGCTCAGCTCAGACGGGCGACTCCGGGTTGAATTCCGGCTGGCGCTTCTCCAGGTGCGAAGCCAAGCCCTCGCGCACTTCCGAGCCGGCGAAGCCGAGCATCTCGAGCGCCGTCGAGGCGTCGTAGGCCGGCCCCATCATCCGGTACCAGTTGTTGAGCGCGTATTTGGTCCAGCGGATGGCGCTCGGCGCGCCCTGGGCGAGCCTGGTCGCGATCTCGACCGCCTTGTCCTGCAGCTCGTCGTCCTCGACGCAGAGCGACACCAGGCCGTATTTCTCGGCGTCCTCGCCGTCGACCGGCTCGCACAGCAGGAGCAAATATTTGGCCTTCGCCATGCCGCACAACAGCGGCCAGTTGATCACCGCGCAGTCGCCGGCGGCGACGCCGAGCCGCGTGTGGCCGTCGACGATCTTCGCCGCCTTGCCGGCGATCGAGATGTCGGCGAGCAAGGCCGCGACCAGGCCGGCGCCGACGGCAACGCCATTGATCGCCGAGATGATCGGCTTGTTGCAGTTGATGATGTTGTAGACGAGGTCGCGCGCCTCCTTCCACGCCTGCAGGCGCGCGGTCTCGTCGTTCATGTTGGCCTCGATCATGCCGAAATCACCGCCCGACGAGAACGCCTTGCCCTTGCCGGTCAGGATCACCGCGTTGATGTCCGGGTCCTCGTCGATATCGCGCCAGATATAGGTGAATTCGTTGTGGCCGACGGCGTCGAGCGAGTTATAGGTCTTGGGATTGTTGAGCGTGATTCGAAGCACCCGGTCGGCCGGGCGGTCGAACTCGAACTTGGTGTATTTCTCGTATCGGTCTGTCATTGGTATTCCCCGTGCTTGGTGTTCTCGGAATTTATTGATCGACCCCCTAATCCACCCCCTAGTCGACCATGGTGAGGCCGCCGCTGACGCTCAGCACCTGGCCGGTGATGTAGTCGGTGCGGTCGCTGGCGAAGAACAGGATCGCGTTGGCGATGTCCTCGGGCTCGGCGAGACGGCGGAATGGAATGGCCCGCGTCAGCGCCTCGCGCATGCGGTCGGGCTGGCCCGCGAACAGCGGCGTGTCGGTCGGGCCCGGGCAGACGCAATTGACGTTGATCCGGTGCCGCGCCATCTCGCGCGCCAGCGACTTGGTGAAGGCGATGATCCCGCCCTTGGTGCCGGCGTACATGGTCTCGCCCATGCTGCCGACACGGCCGGCGTCGCTCGAGACGCTGACGATCTTGCCGGCGTTGCGCTCGATCATCGGGTCGAGGAAGGCGCGAGTCACCTTGATTGGCCCCATCAGGTTGATGCGGACGACCTTGTCCCAGAAGTCGGGCGTGTTTTCGATAAAGGGCTCGATGATGTCCCAGCCGGCGACATTGGCGACGGCGTCGACCTGGGCGGCGGCGCCGTGCACCTCCTTGGCGAAGGCCTCGATCGAGCCGTCGTCGGTGACGTCGAGCGGCAGGAAGGTGGCGCCGGCGCCCTTGCCGTCGGCCATCGAAGCGGTCTCGGCCCCGCCCTCCTCGTTGATGTCGCCGAGGAACACGTGTGCGCCGGCCTCGCAGAGCGTGAGCACCGTCGCGCGGCCGATGCCCGAGGCGCCCCCGGTCACGACGACGAATTTTCCATCCATTTTCATTTTCTTGTCTCCTCACGATAGCCGATTCGCCGAATCGTACCCGTTCGACGAACCGTCCCGGACCGCGGGTCCCGATTTGCGAATCCGGGGTTAGATTGACCCGCTCCCGCGAATTCCACCAGTTCCTATGATAGACGAACCAACGGCGAGGGAAACGCGCGATCAAGTGTTTCGGATTTCCGGCGGATTTGAGTTATGATCGGCCAACCGGTTATTGGGAGGTCGCGAATGAATTTATCCTATGCCCGATTGGCGACGATCGTCGCGGTGGTCGTCCTGGTGGGCGCCTGCTCGCCCTACGTCACGACGATCCAACCGCCCTATACCGACGAGAAACTGAGCCTGATGCAGATGATCGCGAAGGCGAAGCAAATGTGCGAACAACGTCGCGGCAAGGAAAACGTGCCGAACATGACCTTCACGACCGATGGCTGTTCGGCCGCCGCAAACGACGGACCGTGGCGCTCGTGCTGCGTCCAGCACGACATGGTCTATTGGTGCGGTGGCGCCGCGGCGGAAATGAGAGCGGCCGACGACAATCTGCGGCGCTGCCTCACGGACAAGGGCTATCCGGGCTTGCTGGTTCCCGGCTTGGCCGCGCTGCACGTCGCGGGCCATCCCTTGTCGATCGCGCCATGGCGCTGGGGTTACGGCCACGACTACCCGCACTGGTATGCTGACGAAAAACCGAAGAAGTAGAAGAAGAAATAAACCTCGTTAGACCGACGACGGAGCACGTCCCATGTCCATCCGCCCGCCGGCCGAAATCGGCATGGCCTTGGAAGAGGTCGACACCCCGGCTCTGGTGATCGAGCTCGACGCCTTCGAGCGCAACCTCGCGCGCATGGCCAACGCGCTCGAGGGCAAGCCGGTCAAGCTGCGCGCCCATTCCAAGACCCACAAATCGCCGATCGTCGGGTTGAAGCAGATGGCCTTGGGCGCCGTCGGCCTCTGCTGCCAGAAGGTCGGCGAGGCCGAGGCCATGGTCGCCGGCGGAATCCCGAGCGTCCTGGTCTCGAACCAGGTCGTCGGCGCCTCCAAGCTGCGCCGGCTCGCGGCGCTCTCGAAGCAGGCCTGGGTTGGGGTCTGCGCCGACGATGCCGGCAACGTCGAGGACATCGACCGGGCGGCGGCCGAGTTCGACACCACGATCGACGTGCTGGTCGAGATCGACGTCGGGGCCGGGCGCTGCGGCGTCGAGCCCGGCGAGCCGGCGCTCGATCTGGCTAGCAAGATCGATTCGTGCTCGAACTTGCGGTTCGGCGGGTTGCAGGCCTATCACGGCCGCTCGCAGCACATCCGCGACTACGCCGAGCGCAAGGCGGTGACCGAGGCCGCGGTCGAGCTGACGCGGCAGACCGTGGCGCTCTTGAAGGCCCATAAGCTCGATTGCGACATCGTCGGCGGGGCCGGTACCGGCAGCTTTCATTTCGAGGCCGAAGGCGGGGTGCACAACGAGCTGCAGGCCGGCTCCTACGTCTTCATGGACGCCGATTACGGCCGCAACCTGAACCAGGACGGCGGCTTCTTCGACGAGTTCGAGAACAGCCTCTGTGTTTACGCCACGGTGATGAGCAAGCCGACCGACGACCGCTGCTCGGTCGATGCGGGGCTCAAGGCGCTGGCGACCGATTCCGGCATGCCGGTGGTCGAGGGCATGGCCGAGGTCGAATATCTCCGCGCCGCCGACGAGCACGGGCTGCTGGACCTCGGCAAGACCAACCGGAAGATCGAGCTTGGCGACAAGCTGAAGCTGATCCCCGGGCACTGCGACCCGACGGTCAATCTCTACGATTGGTACGTCTGTGTGCGCAACGGCAAGGTCGAGGCGCTGTGGCCGGTCGCCGCCCGGGGGGCGATGTACTGACGTCCGATTACCCCCTTACACGCTCGCTTTGCTCGCCCCTCACCCGCTCGCGTTCGCTCGTCACCCTCTCCCGCAAGCGGGAGAGGATTATCCCTGCCGAATTCGGCGGCAATGACCCTCTCCCGTGGAAACGGGAGAGGGAGGGGCCCGCCGCGAAGCGGTGGGAGGGTGAGGGGGCGCGATGTACTAGGGCTGCCCGAAAATCTCCTTGGCCGGGGCGACGATCTCGCGGGCTTCGCCCTGGCGCCGCGTGAAGCCGGCCTTGTCGAAATACTCCAGGACCTGGATCGTGACGTTGCGGCCGATGCCGCTGCGGTCGCGGTAGTCCTTGGCGTAGAACGAGCCGTCCTCGGCCTCGCCCGCCAACTCCTCGGCGATCCGGGCGAGCCCGGCGAGCGCGTCGGGCGGATAGAACCGGTTCTTGGCGACCCGCATGACCATGCCGAGCCGGGCCGCGCGGTTGAGGAAGCGCTCCATCGCGCCGGCCTCCAGGTCGATCGCCGCGGCGAGCTCGAGCACGCGCGGCGGGCGCAGCCCGCCCTCCTCCAGGAGTGGGCGGACCTTCTCCCAGATGCGCTGCTCTTCGGCGGTCATCGCGGCGCGGTGGCCGGGGAGGCGCAAGCTGGAGGCATCGCGCGCGATCTTCTCCTCGCGCACCAGCTCGATGACCACCGCGTTGAAGGCCTCTTCCGGCACCCGCACGCCGAGTGCGCGACGCAGGCGGTCCTCGCCCGGTCCCGGATCGTCGGGGCGTTCCTCGTGCCAACGACCGAGGGCGGCGAGGGTTTCGTCCCGAAGTGACGCCCAGCCGCCGGGCGAAAAGCCGGTCGGCGCCTCGGCCCGGCCGGTGCGGACCAGCTGCGCCGCGCGCCACAGCGCCTCGGCGGCGGCCGGCGTCAGGTTGCGCGAGGTGGCGAAGGCGGCGAGGTCGAGCCCGGCGGGCGAACAGTCCAGGAGCGCCGCGAGAGACTCCGCCGGCTCGGCGATCTCCATCGCGGCCAAGGCCTCGAGCCGCTCCGGCCGGGAGCGGCCGCGCGCCGGTGCGGCGGGATCGATCACCCTACCTCCGGCCATGGTGCGCCGCGCCGACTGGTCGCGCAGGATCAACCGGTCGCCCCAAAGCGCGCCGACCGGTTGGTCGAGGACGAGTTGCACAAGGCCGCTTTCGCCGGGTGCTATGGCGCGGCCATGGAGTACCGCGACCCGGCCGGTGATGTCGGCGGCGGCGAGATGCAGGTGCATCGGCGTCCAATGACGCAACGGGCAGTCTTCCGAGGCGAGCACGCGAACGCGTCCGTCGATCCGCCTTGTCGGGGCGTGCGCCGAGGGCGCCACCACCCAGTCACCGCGATGGACCACGGCGCGGCTCAACCCTTGGCCCGCGATGTTGAGGGCGCAGCGCTGGCCCGCCTGGCCGGTCTCGGACTCCCGGTTCTGGGCGTGGATGCTGCGCACCCTCGCCTCGCGGTCCGCGGGGGTCAGCAGCAGGCGGTCGCCGACGGCGACAGCGCCCGAGAACACGGTGCCGGTCACCACCAGCCCGGCGCCCGGCATGGTGAAACAGCGATCGCCCGCGAGCCGGAAAGTGCCGTCCGCGGCGCGCCCCGGCAGCGCCGCGGCGACCGCTTCGAGGTGCGCTTTCAGCGCCGGCACCCCCTCGCCGCTCGGGCCCGAGACCGGGAACACCTCCGCCCCTTCGAGGCGGGTGCCGGCGAGCAGGAGCTCGATTTCCTCGGCGGCCTCCTCGCGGCGCGCCGCGTCGACCCGGTCGATCTTGGTCAGCGCGACCGCGCCCGCGCCGACGCCCAACAGGTCGAGAATCGCCAGGTGTTCCTCGGTCTGCGGCATCGGTCCGTCGTCGGCCGCCACCACCAACAGCGCGTAGTCGATGCCGCTGACCCCGGCCAGCATGTTGCGCACGAAACGCTCGTGCCCGGGCACGTCGACATAGCCGGTCACCGAGCCGTCCGGGTTCTCCAAGTACGCGAAGCCGAGATCGATCGAGAGCCCGCGCGCCTTCTCCTCCGGCAGGCGGTCGGTGTCGACCCCGGTCAGCGCCTTCACCAGCACGGTCTTGCCATGGTCGATATGTCCGGCGGTGGCGACGATCATGGGCTCGAAATTCGACAAACAACATGAATGTCATTCCGGACGGGATCGCGAAGCGAGATCGATCCGGAATCCATGCCTGAGATCAATACACTCGCAACAACGTGCCTTACCGGAGCGCTCAGGCATGGATTCCCGCTTTCGCGGGAATGACGGCGGAAATTTTCGGCGACGATCATTTGACGGCGAGCTGGCTGAGCTGGTCGAGGAAGCCGGCCTCGTCCTCGAGACAGCGCAGGTCGAAGGACAGGCGGTCGTCTTGGATGCGCCCGATCACCGGCCGGGGCAATCCGCGGAACGCGGCGGCGAGGCGATTGAGGGCGGCGCCGGCGCTCTTCTTGCCGGTCGGCGCCAGCGACACGGCGAAGCTCGGCAGGGCGTCGACCGGGAGAGCACCACTGCCGATCTGGCTCATGCACGCCACCACCTCGACCTCCGCCCGGCCCGCGAGTGCCGCCGCGAGCTTCGGCGCCAGACGCTTCGCCAGCGCCTCGATCTCGCCCGCGTCGCGCGACAGCAGCCGCAAGGCCGGCAACCGCTCCGCCAACCGCTCCGGATCCTCGTAGAGCGCCAGGGTGGCGCCGAGCGCGGCGATGGTCATCTTGCCGCATCTGAGCGCGCGCTTCAGCGGGTTGCGGTTGAGCTTCGCCACCAAATCCTTCCGCCCGGCGATGATCCCCGCCTGCGGCCCGCCGAGGAGCTTGTCGCCGCTGAAGGTGACCAGGTCGGCGCCGGCGGCAAGCGTCTCTCGCGGCGTCGCCTCGTGCGGCAGGCCGAAGTCGGCGAGGTCGACCAACATGCCGCTGCCGATATCGACGACGAAGGGCAAGCCGTGCTCGTGGGCGAGCGCGGCGAGCTCGGCCTCTGGAACCTCCGCCGTGAACCCCTCGACCTTGTAGTTGCTGGTGTGGACCTTCATCACCAACGCGGTCTTATGGCCGATTGCCGCCGCATAGTCCTTCAGGTGGGTGCGGTTCGTGGTGCCGATCTCGACCAGCTTGCAGCCGGCCCGCGCCATCACGTCGGGCATCCGGAAGGCGCCGCCGATCTCGATCAACTCGCCGCGCGACACCGGCACCTGCTTGCGGTTGGCGAGCGAGTTCAGCACCAGCAGCACCGCCGCCGCGTTGTTGTTGACCACGGTCGCGGCCTCGGCCCCGGTCAGACGGCAAATGCGCGCCTCGAGATGGGAATCGCGCTCGCCGCGCTTGCCCCGGGCGAGGTCGAATTCGATGTTGAGGGCGCCCAGCGCCGCCGCCGCCGCGGCCTCGGCCGCAACCTCGGCCATCGGCGCCCGGCCGAGATTGGTGTGCAGCACTGTCCCGGTCAGGTTGAACACGGACTTCAGGGTCGGCCGCATCAGTTCCACGAGGCTCGCCTCGACCCGGGCGGCGATCCCGGCCTCGTCGGGCGCCGCGCCGCCTACGGCCAACTCCTCGCGCAGCTCGGCCAGGACCGCGCGCACCGCGTCCCTCGCCGCCGGCCGGCCATAGGCCTCGACCAGCGCCAGGACGGGGGCAGCGCGCAACAGGCGATCGACCGAGGGGATCGCGGATTGAAGGTTTTGTTCGGCTTCAGACATCGAGGACACGGACCTGCAGCGCTGTGCGAGTCAACAGGGAGGCTAGGCCCGGAGCGGGCGTGCGTCAATCTCGGGTATCTTTTCGCTGTTTCGTCATCCCGGACTGTTCCGCGAAGCGGAACCGATCCGGGACCCAGTCCGGAGGATCGACTGACCACATGGCTCGCTCGTAAGTTTTCCGGAATGGGTCCCGGGTCTCCGCTTCGCTGCGCCCGGGATGACGTCAGAATTATAAGGCGTCACACCACCTCATCGTCACGCGAGGTGGTCTTGCCGGAGTGCGTCAGGGCCGACGGCCAAAGCGGTCCCGCGTCATCTTTGCGCGCGCGAAGCCGCCATTTCGGCTTATAGTCTCAGGCCTGGGGGGTGCTATGGCGCAGCGTCGCAAAAGACGGCCAAGCGGCCACGGGAACGGTACACTCGCCCGATACGATCCCGGCGAGTTCTATTGCGAGCTCTTCGGCCGGCGGGGATTGTCGCACACGCGCCATGTGCGCGACCGGCTCGACCGGCTCGACCTCGCCATGCTGCGCCGCCGGGCGCGCGATGCGGAACGCGAACTGCTCAATCTCGGAATTACCTTCACGGTTTACAGCGACCGCGAGGCGATCGACCGGATCCTGCCGTTCGACGTCATCCCCCGCATCCTGTCACGCAAGGACTGGCGCCAGATCGAATTCGGCGTCCAACAGCGGGTCGCGGCCCTAAACCTGTTCCTGCAGGATATCTATCACGGCCAGAAGATCCTCGCCGACGGGGTGGTGCCGGCGGAGCTCGTGCTCGGCAACGACAACTACCGGCCGGAAATGTGCGGCTTCGATCCGCCGAAGGGCACCTACGTCCACATCTGCGGCACCGATATCGTACGCAACGAAAAGGGCCGGCTCTGCGTGCTCGAGGACAATGCCCGAACCCCGTCCGGCGTGTCCTACGTGATCGAGAACCGGCATTTGATGATGCGCGCGTTTCCCGATCTCGCCGCCGAGATGCCGATCGCCGACGTCGACGACTACGGCCGCCAACTCTCGAAGGCGCTCGGCGCCGTCGGTCCCGACGGGGTCGGCGATCCGACCGTGGCCCTGCTGTCACCCGGGGTCTACAACAGTGCCTATTTCGAGCACGTCTTCCTGGCCCGCGAGATGGGTGCGCCGCTGGTCGAGGGCCAGGATCTGGTGGTCGAGGACGATCGGGTTTTGATGAAGACCATCCGCGGGCTCGAGCCGGTGCACGTGATCTATCGCCGGATCGACGACGATTTTCTCGACCCCAAGGCGTTCCGGCGCGACAGTACGCTGGGCGTGCCGGGCCTGTTCGAGGCCTACCGCAAGGGCAACGTGACGCTCGCCAACGCGGTCGGCACCGGGGTCGCGGACGACAAGGCGGTCTATGCCTATATGCCGCGGATCATTCGCTACTACCTCGGCGAGGACCCGATCCTGCCGAACGTCGAGACCAATATCTGCCGCGAGCCCGAAGGCCTCAAGCTGACCCTGGACCGGCTCGACCAGCTGGTGGTGAAGCCGGTCGGCGAGGCCGGCGGCGAAGGCGTCGTGATCGGTCCGCGCGCCGGGCGGCGCACCCTGAGCGAGACCCGGGCCAAGCTCAAGGCCGATCCCGCGAACTTCATCAGCCAACCGATGGTCAAGCTCTCGGTTTCGCCGACCCTGGTCGCCGACGGCGTCGAGCCGCGCCACGTGGATCTTCGGCCGTTCGCGATCACCGGGGACGCGACCTGGTTGCTGCCCGGCGGGCTGACCCGGGTCGCGCTTCGGCGCGGGTCGTTGATCGTCAACTCGTCGCAAGGCGGCGGATCGAAGGATACCTGGGTCCTTGCCTAGTAGTTTGCTTGCCCGCTTCGCCCAGAACATCTTCTGGATGGCCCGCTACATCGAGCGGGCCGAGAACATCGCCCGCATCCTCGACATTAACGAGACCTACACACGCGAGGCCCATGGCGAGCCCGACTGGCAACGGGTCCTGGAGCTTTATTCCGATACCGAGCGTTTTTCCGAATCCCACGACAAGGCCGATTCCGCCGCGGTGTTGAACTTCTATATTCTGGAGCGCGACAACCCGACCTCGATCGCCGCGGCGGTGCGGATGGCGCGCGAAAACGCGCGCTCCGTTCGCCACCTGATCAGCACCGAGATGTGGACCCATTTGAACATCGTCCATGGCCGGATCGCGGGGCTGACCCAACGCGACCTGCGGCCGAGCCAGGTATCCCGGCGCTGCGGCGAGATCAAGGAAGCGTGCCAGACCTTCGAGGGCATCACCGAGGGCACCTTCTTCCGCGGGCCGGCGCGTTGCTTCTACAGCATCGGGAAATATATCGAGCGCGCCGATCAAACGACCCGCGTCCTGCAGATGGGCTACGAGCGATTGACCGCATCCGACGCCGCGGAGGACGCGATCAGCACCGTGCAATGGAACGCGCTGCTGCGGTCGGTCGCCGCCTATCATGCCTTCCGCAGCCTCCATCCGAGCGGACTGGAGCCGCGCACCATCGCCGCCTTCCTGCTTTTCGATCATGGCTTCCCGCGGGCGGTGGCACTCTGCGTCGACCGGGTCACGCAGCTTCTCGAGGTACTCGCCGCGCGTCACGACCTGCCGCGGCACGAGGGCATCGACGGTGCACGCAATCATTTGGTCTTCACTCTCAACACGGGCCTTGGCGAAAAGGTCACGCGAAGACGGTTGCACGTGTTCCTCGACAAGCTGCAGCTTGCCCTGACCCGGCTGTCGGGCGAGATCACGTGCTACTATTTTGAAATTCACTAGGGCAAATCTCGGAAAT
>JASLSL010000354.1 GCA_030743445.1 Alphaproteobacteria bacterium | reverse complement strand
AAGCCAGTACAGCTATACGCCGACGCCCTCCGAATATATGTGACGGCGGGCACAGATCACAGAAAGGTGTGAGGCGCCATTTTCTACACAACCGTCCGGGATGACGGTTGACGTTATTCCGCCGCGGGCGGTTCGGTAAATCGGAAGGACGCGATGTCCGGCCGCCGGGCGATTTCGCGCACCAGGCGCACGATCGGCGATTCGACCGAATACTCGACCTCGATCGGCCCCGCCGCCTTCAGCGCGCCCACTTCGGTGTCGTCGTAATAGGCCGCGAGCAGCAGATCGTCGTCGGAGGCGAACGGGCCGCGATCTCGGCGCAGGCGTTCCAGCGCCGGCGGCACCAGCGCGCCCGGGCGTTCGGTCGTGGGCTCCGCACCGCGCGTGATGCGGTCGTAGAGGTCGGGATCGATCTCGCCGGCGATCTCGCCATAGCCGCCCATGACGTAGCGCCGCACCTCGTCGGGCACGGTGGCGTAGCGCTCGTCGGCGACGACGTTGAGCACCGCTTGGGTGACGATGTACTGGGCGAACGGGCTGACCACGATCGGGTAGCCGAGATCGGCGCGCACCCGGCCCGCTTCCTGGAGGATTTCCTCGAGCCGCCCCTCCATTCCCATGGTCTCGAGCTGGTATTCGAGGTTCGAGACCATGCCGCCCGGCATCTGGTGGTGGAAGTGGAACTCGTCGTATTCCACGGGCGCGCCGACCGGCTTGCCCTCGCGCTCGGCGATCCCGGCCAGCAGGCCCGCCGCCGTCTCGACCGGGGCGAGGTCGATATCGACCTCGTGGCCGCGGCGTCTGAGATTCCGGGTCAATTCTTCGGTCGGCGGATGCGAGGCGCCGTGGGCGAGCGTCGAGGTCGCGGCGTGCACCACCTCGACCCCGTGGTCGACCGCCTCGAGCGCGACATAGGGTGCCAACCCGGTCAGGCAGTGGGTGTGGAGCTGCAGCGGCAACTCGCCGATCTCGCCTTTGATTGCCGGCGCCAGGGTGACGATCCGTTCCGGCGTCAGCAGCCCGCTCGGATCCTTGATAAAGACGCCGTCGACGTCGAGCTCGACCAATTCTCTCGCCTTGGCCGCGTAGTAATCGTCGGTGTGGACCGGGCTCACGGTGTAGACCAGCCCCGCCACCGTGTGCAGCCCGGCCCGCTTGGCGGCGCGAACCGGGACTTCCAGATTGCGGACGTCGTTCAGCGCGTCGTAGGTGGTGTGGTAGCGGATGCCGTTGGCGGCGATGCGCTCGGCGGTCAGTTCGACCACGTCGTCGGCGAAGAACTCGAAGGTGAAAAGGCTCTGCCCCCGGTGGTGGACGATCAGCGGCGTCTCGGTGACCCACTCGGAGAGTATCCGCATTCGTTCCCACGGGTTCTCGCGCAGATAGCGCACCGCGACATCGAACACCGCGCCGCCGACCAGGTCGATCGCCTCGAATCCGGCGCGGTCCAAGAGCGGGGCCACGTCCCGCATCATCGCGGTCGTCATGCGCGTCGCCCAGAGGCATTGGTGCGCGTCGCGCAGGGTCACGTCGATCAGGCGAATATTCGCCATTGCCCTCCCCACCGGGTCTCTGCCTTCAAAGCCGGCGCATTATGAACCATAATCCCCGCCGTATGACGACAAGGATCGAGCCGGTGGCGCTGACCCACAAGGACGTGACCGAAATTCTCAAGATCATCGACGAGAGCGATCTCGACGAGCTGGTCATCGAGATCGCCGGAGCCAAGCTCGAAATTCGTCGCCGCGGTCCGGACGAGCCGGCCGAGGTGTCATTCACGCCATCATCCGATGAGCCGGAGTCGAGCATCATCCATGGCGAGTCGGAGGAATTGCCGACGGTGGACACCACGCCGACGTCGCGGCGGCACGACGGGGTCGAGGTCCGCGCGCCGATGGTCGGCACGTTCTACCGGCAGCCGGCGCCGGGGGAACCGCCCTTCGTGGAGGTCGGCTCGATGGTCGCGGCCGGCGATTCGCTTTGCCTGATCGAGGTGATGAAGCTGTTCACCACGATCGAGGCGCCGGCCGGCGGCGAGATACTCGAAATTCAGGCCGAAGACAGCGAGATGGTCGAGCACGGTCAGGTGCTGTTCGTCATCGGCATCGCCGAATAGAGCCGAATTGCGAAAAAATTGTGACGGCGTGCGCGAATCGCCCCACAATGGTTATAAGGATTGCAGATTCCGCGACGCCATTTTGGGGAAGTCTCGGTCATGCGTTTCATCAAAGCCGGAACCTTGGCGGCGGGACTCGGCTTCGTGGCGAGCACCGCGATGGCGGCGCCGCAGATGCTGGGTCTCGTGGCAACCAACGGGGCGACGCCGCTGACCTGCGAGGGCGGCATTTGCACCGCCGAGATCAGCGCCTTCTGCCTGCAGGAATATCGCGGCGAGCCGGCGCGTGGGACGGCCTATAACCTGGTCGATCCGACGAAAATCTTGCTGGTCGCCAGCGCCGCCGATGGACGGGAAATCCGCCGGTCAGTCGGCCATGTGGCGCATCTGACCGTCACGCGCGGCCAATACGCGCTCCGGATCAGCTTGCCGCAGGACATGCTGGCGGCGATGGGGTCGCGCGACGCGGCGATCGTAGTGGCGCCGCTGGCCTCGGCGATCCCGGTACCGGTGGTGGGCGATCCCAACCCGCTGACCGAGCAGGAGATCGCGCTTGCCGCCGGACCGCTGCGTACCGCCGCCCAGCCGATCGTCGCCGGGAACGAGCAGAACGCCGTTGCGGCACGGATCACCAACCGGCTGCTCAACCTGCTGCCGCCCGAAGGCAACGGCACGCGCGTGGCGCACAATAGAGCGTTCGACACGGCGCTCGGCGCGCGTCGGTCGAGCCCGAACGCGGATTACGGCGTCGTGCGCGCGACCGAGGCGTTCCATACCTGCCGGACGCTGCGCATGGTCGACGGCGGCGTGAAGCGCTGCCTCGAGACCGCCCACGACCGCTTCATGGGCTTCGTCAACATCGACTACTGGCGCGCGGTCGGCGCGGGGAGCTAGCGGGGTCATAACCAGACCGTCATCCCGGGCGGCGCGCAGCGACGACCCGGGACCCAGTCCGTCGTATGAACGAACTGCCCGGACGTTGCGAGGGGTCTCCGGAATGGGTCCCGGATCGGATTCGCTTTGCGAACCCGTCCGGGATGACGATTTGTAGCGACTTACTCCGCCGCGGTCGAGGCCGTCCGGTTGGTGCCGAAGCCGACCTCGGAGCCGAGAAGGGCGGCCGGCAGCTTGAGGTCCTCCTGCCAGATCAGCGATTCCATGTAGATGTGGAGCGGCTGGTCCTGGACCGTCAGCTCGTAAACGTAGTCGTCGTAGGACGCGTGGTTGTGCACCGCCCAGCCGGGCGCCGAGAGCATCAGGTCGCCGGCCTTCCATTCGTGTACTTCGCCCTCGACCGTGCTGCGGCCGGAGCCCGCGAAATAGTAGTTGATCGCGGCCGAGGTGTGGCGGTGCGGCCGGTCGACGATCTTCGGCGGGCGGATGGTGATGGTGGCGAAGAAGCTCGGCGTGCAGCCGTTGGTGCGGCCGGTCATCGGGTTGTACATCATGTAGAGCCGGCGGCCGACATAGTCCTTGCCGAGCGCTTCGAGCTTGTCGAGATGCTCCTTCACCTGCTCCCACGGCCAGTGCAGCGCCTTCGACTCGACCGAATCCGGATTGATCAGCACCTCGTAGGGCATCAGCCAGGCGCCGTCCTCGTTGAGCTGGAACGTGCCGTAGGGGCTCTTGCGGCGTGGATCCTCGCGACCCTCCTCCTCGCCGCGGTCGGCCTCGACCTCGGCCAGCACCGGCGGGTCCTCGTCGGCCATGTGGACGCGCAGCTTCTCCAACAGCGGAACGTTGGAGTAGGTCAGGCGGGCCTGCAGGTCGTCGGTGTCGTTGACGTGGCGATAGGCGGTGAAGGAGGGATGGTTCCAGACATGATGCTGGCCGAACTCGACCTTCTTGCCGGCGACCTCGGTATAGCCGCCGCCCCGGATGCAGAAGTTGATTTCCGTCCCGTTGTGGCGGAACAGCTTGGTCTGCTCGCCCGGCTTCAGCACGTCGAGCGCGACCCGGATGCCGGGCGCGAGGCCCAGGCCCGGCTCTTCCGATCGCGGATGGGCGAAGATCGACGACCGCCGGCCGTTATCGGGCGCCGGCAGATCGGCCAGGCGCTCGATCTCCGCGTCGATGTCTTCCTTGGTGAAGATGACCGGCTCCCAGAAGTCGAACGGCTTCTCCAGCGACTTGCCGGTCTGGTCGGCGAATTGTCCCTTCAACTCGGTCATATCCCGTCTCTCCCCGGCTCGGGCTGGCGGCTCGCGCGGCTTAGAGCTTCACGTATACATTGCCGTCCTCGACCTTGACCTCGAAGGTATCCAGGTCGTCGGTTACCGGCGCGCACAACGCCTTGCCTGTCTTGATGTTGTAACGTCCCTCGTGCAGCGGGCACTCGATTTCCTCGCCTTCCTGGAACCCGTCGCAGAGCGATGCGAAGGCGTGGGTGCAAATATTGCTCGTGGCGAATATCGCCCCATCGATGTTGAACAAAGCCACTTCCTCGTCGCCGATCATGACCTTCTTCGGTTCCTCGGGCTCCACTTCATCCGCGCCCGCGACGCGGTGCCAGTCTCCGTCGCTCAATTCTCCCGCCCCCTGTATTTCCGGTTGGTTCCGGAACAATATAGTCGGCGCGTTCCGAATGTCCCGGTCGGATTGAAGATTTTTCCCGCGCCCGGGCGGAAAGTATAGAATGCTAAGCATCTTCGTCTAGAGTATTTGTGGTCCCCGTAAATCGGCAGTAGGCGCGATGATTCCCTTCGATCCGACGGTCTGGAACGTGGCTGTGGTGCTGTTCGCCTTCATCGCCGGGGGCACGGTCAAGGGCGTGCTGGGGATCGGCATTCCGCTGGTCGCGGTGCCGCTGTTGGTCGAGATCATGCCGCCGGCGACGACGATCTCGCTGTTGGTGATCCCGATTCTGGCGGCCAATGCCTGGCAAGGCCTGATCGAGGGCGGGCACCTCCGCGAAGCGACCCGCCGGTTCTGGCCGGCAATGGTGACCCTGGTGGTGGGCTCGACCGTCGGCGCCCATTTCCTCGCCACCGCCGACCCGGCGACCGCACTCCTGGTGCTCGGCCTGATCGTCGTCGTGTTCGCGGCGAGCCAGCTCCTGAAGCTCGACTTTCCCGAGCCGGGCAGGGCGGAGCGGGTTCTGACCCCGCTGGTCGGCCTCGTCGCGGGTGTGCTCGGCGGCATCGCGACGTTCTTCGGGCCGCCGATCATCTTGTACTTGGTCACCCTGCGGCTGCCGAAAGACGAGTTCGTCGGCACCATCGCACTGCTTTATCTGATCGGGACGATCCCGCTGTTCCTGGTGCTGGCGGTGCGCGACGTGCTGGGATGGTCCGAGATCGCGACCTCGGCCGTCGGCACGGTGGTCGTCTTCATCGGGATCGTCTTCGGCCGTTGGCTCAGGGACCGGGTGTCGCAGGACGCGTTCCGCACGGGGCTCCTGCTGTTCCTCGTCGTGATGGGGATCAACCTGATCCGCCGGGGATTGTTTTAGGCTTCGACCAGCGCCTCGAACCGCTCGAGGAACCGGGCCTTGGCCTCCGCCGGCGGCAAACCGACCAACTCGATCCGGCCGAGCCCTTCGTGGCGGCCGAAGTACTTCTTCGCTTCCGTCTCGCCGAACCCGGCGAGTTGCCGTGCTTCAAGGTAGGCTGCCTCGCGGTCGGCGCGCTTGATCGCGGTCGCCACCTTCCGCGGCAGCTTGGCGGGTAGGCCAAAGCGCACGTGGATCGCCTCGGAAAGCCGGTCCTCCAGCGCCTTGTAGTCGAGCCCGACCGCCGCCTTGAACGGCGAGATCAGATCGCCGATGACGTATTCCGGCGCGTCGTGCAGCAGGGCGGCGAGCCGCCAGCGCGTCTCGACGTCGGGATCGGCGCGCGCGACCAAGTCCTCTACTAGTAGGGCGTGCTGGGCGACCGAAAAGGTCCACTCGCCCGAAGTCTGGCCGTTCCAGCGCGCGACCCGCGCCAGCCCGTGGGCGATGTCCTCGATCTCGACGTCGAGCGGCGAGGGGTCGAGCAGGTCGAGCCGCCGCCCGCTCAGCATCCTCTGCCAGGCGCGTTTTGCCGCCCGGGCCACGGCTAGATCGTCTTTCCCTTGCCGGGCGCTTCCCCGGGTTTCGATCCTTCGCCCTTGGGATGCTTGCGGCGGATGATGATGTCGCCGTTCTCGTCGATCACCGGCATTTCGTATTGCGGGATGGTCTGCAGCAGCAGCTCCATCGCCTGCAACAGGCTTTGTATGCCTTCCTTGGCCATCTCCTCGGCGCGTTTCTGGTCGCTGTCGGCGGCGAGGGCAGGGGCGAGGATAGGGGCGGCCGATCCCGCGAGCAGCAGGACGACGGCGAGGGGTGCTAACAGGCTTTTCTTCATGGCGTCGGCATCCGGTCGGATGGTGGGGGGGTAACCCCTGATATCGGGGCGGGGGCGGGAAAATTCAATCGGCGACAGGCAAGGGGCCGCGGTATAAAGTTGCCGCGACGGAAAATCGGGAGGACGGGCGGTGAGCAAAGGCAACGGACAGGATTTGAGCGTCGGCATCGGCGGCTTCGGCGCCATCGGGATCAACGTGGCCCGCGCGCTCGACGCCGGCATCCCGGGGCTGACCCTGGCCGCGGTCTCGGCCAACGACCGCGAGGCCGCGGCCGGACGCATGGACGGCTTCCGGACAAAGGTGCCGGTGGTCGGGCTCGGCGACTTGGCCGCGCAAGCGGACATCGTCGTGGAATGCGCGCCGGCGGCCGTGTTCCGCGAGGTCGCGGTGCCGGCGGTCGAGGCCGGGCGCATCTTCATGCCGCTCTCGTGCGGCCAGATGCTCGACAACATGGATCTGGTCGAGCGCGCCGAGGAGACCGGCGGTCGCATCGTCATTCCGACGGGGGCACTGCTTGGTCTCGATTCGGTGCGCGCCGCGGGCGAGGGGACCATCAAGTCGGTCACCATGGTGACAAGGAAGCCGCCCTCGGGCCTCGCCGGCGCTCCGCATCTGGTCGAAAACGACATCCATGTCGGCGACCTCTCGGCGCCGCTCAAGGTGTTCGACGGCACCGCGCGCGACGCGATCAAGGCATTCCCGGCCAACGTCAACGTCGCGGTCGCCTTGAGCCTCGCCGGAATCGGCCCCGACCGGACGACGATCGAGGTCTGGGCCGACCCGGGGGTGACCCGGAACACCCACACCATAGAGGTGGTGGCGGATTCGGTCAGCTTCGAGATGAAGATCGAGAACGTGCCGTCGAAGGAGAACCCGGCGACCGGACGGCTGACGCCCTTGAGCACGGTCGCGGCGCTGCGCGGCCTGGTCAGCTCGCTGAAGGTGGGGACCTGAACGCCGCCTTAAGGTAGATCGCCGCCGCCGCCATGCCGATCGCGAGTGCGAGGAACGCCGCGAAGTAGCCGCCCCCCATGGTGACGATCACGCCGAAGACCGGCGGCACCATGGCGACTCCGCCCATGATCGTGAACTGAATGCCGCTTGCCGCCTCGCCGATACGGTCGGCCGGCGCGGCTTTGACCAGCTCCGAGAAGAACACCCCGTTCCAGCCGGCGCAGGTGATGCCGAACAGGAAGGCCACCGCGACGATGGTCCACAGCGGCCAGTCCGGCGCGTAGAGCCCCGTGGCGATCGTGAAAACCCCGGTCGATATTCCGAGCCAGGCCAGGAGCGGGTTGGCTGGATAGAACCGGTCGGCGATGGCGCCCCAGAAAAGGCGGCCGCCGATCGCAGCACCCTGGAACACGGTGAAGATCAACCCGGCCGTGGTCAGCGGCATGGCGAGCTCCGCCGTCAGGTAAACGACGTAGAACACGGTGATCGCGACCTGGGTGCCCGAATAGGCGAAACCGATCACCGCGAGGCAGCGCAGTTGCGGCGCGCGCCAGACGAGCTTCAGGGGCTCGACAATGTCGCCGCCGCGAAGCGACCGGCCGCGATCCCGGACCGCGTCTAGCCACGGGCGGAGCGGCTGGATGAAGACCGCGACGACGGCGGCCATGACGCCGGTGGCGAGGATCGCGATCCGCCAGTCGTAGAGTGCGACGATGACCGGCAGCAGCGCGCCGGCAAGCGCACTTCCCAACGGCATGCCGGTCTGTTTGATCGAAAAGAACAGGGGCCGGGACTTCTGGGGCGCCACCCGGGCGAGGATGTGCGTGCTGACCGGATTGACCGGACCGTAGCAGAGGCCGAGCACGGCGGCGCTCGCGGCCGCGGCGAGCGGCGTCGAGAGCGTCAGGCATGCGGTGCCGACCAGGGTTAAAATCATGATCGTCTGGCACACACGGATCGCCCCGTAGCGGTCGGCGAAGGCTCCGGTCAGCAGCCCCGCCACCATGCCGAATGCGTAGGTGATCGCGGTGAAGGTCCCGATCAGGGTCGCATCGACGCCGATATCGGGTGCCGCCACCGGGGCGATGACCGCGACGCCAAAGAGCGCCGTCGCGGCCATGGTCTGCACCGTAAACGTCGCCAATAACGGCGCCATGGCGCCGCGAGGTGTCGTGCTCATACCCCGTCTCTCATCCTTGCATGTGCGCCGCGGGCCTCTCCCTTCGTCCTTCGTCAGGCTCAGGACGAGGGCCATATGCGAAGGTATGAACTACCGGCCCTTGAACTCGGGCTTGCGCTTCTCGTTGTAGGCGCGGATGCCCTCGACCCGGTCCTCGGTGGGGATCATCCGGTTGTAAGCCTCGATCTCGAAGGCGTAGCCGGTCTTGAGTCCCAACTGGGTCGCCATCGAGATCGACTTCTTGGCCTGGCGCACCGCGATCGGCGCGTTGTTGCAGATCGTCCGCGCGGTCTCGAGCGCCTCCTCCATCAGCTTGTCGGGCGCACAGACCTTGTTGACCACGCCCCACTCCAGGGCCTCCTCGGCCGAGAACGGCTTGCCGGTCAGGATGATCTCCTTGGCCCGGCGCACGCCGACCGCGCGCGGCAGGTTCTGCGTGCCCATCGCGCCCGGCATGATGCCGAGGGTGATCTCGGTCAGCGCGAAGCGCGCGTTGGTCGAGGCGTAAGCGAAATCGGCGGCGACCGCGAACTCGCAGCCGCCGCCATAGGCTGCCCCGTTGACCGCGGCGATGATCGGCACCGGCACGTCGAGCATGGCGAGCATCCCTTGCTCGAAGGCGGCGTGCTGCTTGCCGAAATCCTCGTCCGGCATGTTGTTGCGTTCCTTGAGGTCGGCGCCGGCCGAGAACACCCGGTCGCCGGCCCCGGTCAGGACGATGCAGCGCACGTCCTCGACGTCGACGTAGAGCGCGCGCCAAAGCTCGCTCAATTCGTGGCCCATCTGGCTGCTCATCGAATTCGCGGCCTTCGGCCGGTTCAGCGTGACCACCAGCAGGTGGTCGTCGATGCGTTCGAGGATCAGGGTTTCGAAGTCTTCGCGCATGGCTTTATTCCTTGATTGTGTCGTCGCCAAATACGGCGTCGGTATCCTCGCCGATCTCGGGCGGCGAGCGGCGGTAGGGCGGGCGCTCGCCGTCGAAGCTGACCGGCAGACCCATGAGCTGCATGTCCTTGTCGGGCGCGGTCTGAAGGATGTCCAGCGCCGCGGTCTGGGGATGGCTCACCACCTCGTCCATGGTCTGGATCGGCGCGTTGGGCACGCCGGCGGCGTCGAGCACCGCCTGCCAGTGGGCGCGCGGCTGCCGGCCCAGGATCGCGCCGAGCTCGGCGTTGAGCGCGGCCTTGTTCTGGACTCGCTTGGGGTTGCTCTCGAAGCGCGGGTCGTCGACCCATTCCGGGTGGCCGAGCGCCTCGGCCAGTTTGACGAACAACGTGTCGCCGCCGGCCGCCACCACCAGATATCCGTTGGCGCATTCGTAAGCCTGGTAGGGGGCGATGCCCGAGGCGCCAGAGCCTTCGCGTTTCTGCAGCTCGCCGGTGGCCTGATAGCCGGCGGCGCGGTAGTTCATCCAGCCGAGCGCGGTTTCGTAGAGCGAGGTATCGACCCGCCCGCCGGTCTTGGTCTCTCTCTGGCGATAGAGCGCGGTGATCACCCCGATGGCGATCCACATGCCGGTGCCCATGTCGATGATCGATGTGCCGACCCGGACCGGCGGCCGGCCGTCCTCGCCGGTCAAGCTCATGATCCCGCCGAAGGCCTGCATCAGCGGGTCGTAGCCCGGCAGGTCCTTGAGCGGCCCCTTGGCGCCATAGGCGCCGACGTTGCAATAGATCAGCTCCGGCTTCTCGGCCAGCAGGTCGTCAGCCGACAGCCCCAGCTTCTCGACATGGCCCGGGCGCATGTTCTGCACCACCACGTCCGCGGTCTCGAGGATCAGGCGGCGCAGCCGGGCGCGCTCGGCGTCGTTCCGCATGTCGACGGTAATAGATTTCTTGTTGCGGTTGAGCGCCTGGAAATAGGCGCCGCTGCCGTGCCAGAAGGGCGGGCCCCAGTGGCGCGCGTCGTCGCCCACTTCGGGCCGCTCGACCTTGATCACCTCCGCACCCAGCTCGGCCAGGATCAGCGTGCCATAGGGTGCGGCGACGCTCGAGCCGATCTCGATGACGCGGAGTCCGTCGAGAGGGAGTTTTGTGGTCACGAAATTCTGGATCGTTACTTGAAGGTCGCGACGAAGACGCCGTCCCAGTCCTCGCCCGGCGGGAATTCCGTATAGTACTCGATGCGCTCGTCGTACATGTCGTAGAGGCCGAAGAGATCGGGATCTATCTCGCGACACTCCTTGCCGATCCGTGTCACCTCGTCCCAGTTCTGGCCGCGGTAGGCATCGAGCAGCTTGGTGTGGCTCGTTGCCAAGCGCTGGAACTGGTCGGATTCCTTGACCTCCGCGTCGCCCAAGAGGGCGTGGATCCTGACCGCCTCGGTCTTGCCCTTCACCGCGATCTCGTCGAGCTCGATGATCGCGAAGCCGTCGCCGGCCTGCTTCGCCGTGTCGTCGCCGAGGACGATCTTGACGCCGTAATTCTTGGACTGACCCTCGAGGCGCGCCGCCAGGTTCACCGGGTCGCCGAGCACCGAGTAGTCGAAGCGCTGCTCGGATCCCATGTTGCCGACCACGCACTCGCCGGTGTTGATGCCAACGCCGACGTTGAGGTACAGGAACTCGATCCCGGCCTCCTTGGCCTCTTCCTCGCGCTCGGCGTTCAGCACATCCAGCGAATCGAACATGGCGAGCGACGACTCGCAGGCGTGCAACGCGTGTTCCCGGTCGGTCAGCGGCGCGTTCCAGAACGCCATGATGCAGTCGCCCATGTATTTGTCGATCGTCCCGCTGCGCTCCAGGATGTTGTTGGTCAAGGGCGTGAGCAGCCGGTTGATCAGGTCGGTCAATCCGTGCGGGTTGGTCTTGAACTGCTCCGAGATCGTGGTGAAGCCGCGGACGTCGCAGAACAGGAAAGTCATTTCCTTGGTCTCGCCGCCGAGTTGGAGCTGGTCGGGATTATCCGCCAATTGCTCGACCAGGGCGGGCGAGAGGTACATGCCGAAGGAATTGCGCACCTGGCGTTTTTCGGCCGCATCGCGGGCATAGTTCGCAAAGGTCAGCATTGAATAGACCGCGATCGTGACGGTGCCGGGATAGGTCACGTCGAGCAGAATCCGCTGATCGGTGTAGAGAAACCACGTGGTCGTAACCAACGCGCCGCCGGCGACGACCAAGCCGACGAGGGTCCAGACCGGGCTGACGCGCGGGATCAGAATGATCATCGCGATCCCGAACACCAGGATCAAAGCCATCTCGATCGAGTTGTTGATGTTCGGATAGCGCAGGAAGAAACTTCTCAGCGGCCTCTCCACGCGTTGCTTGGCAACCGCGTCATTGACGAACTTCTGCGCCACCTGGATCGGCTGCATGACCGCCGGCGGGATCTTCTTGCGCGCCCGCTGCAGGCCTTGCGCCTTCTTGACCGCCGCCTCGTAACCCGACTTCATCTCCGTCGGCATGTTGGCGAGCGCGTCCTTCTGGGCCTTTTGGATCAGCGTGTCGTACTCGCCCCGCGACGCGAAGATGGTCTCGAGAATATTGGC
>JASLSL010000353.1 GCA_030743445.1 Alphaproteobacteria bacterium | reverse complement strand
CAACGTCTCCTTTGGGTCAAAAGCAGACGTTGTTGGCACGGATGTTTTATGTCCGGTTTTGATCCATGGCGGACAACGGCAAGGTCCGCTCGAGATTGAGATGCAGACGTGTTGTGGATGTACGCCAATGAACGGAGGCGTCTAAGCCTTCACGACCCGCCAGTTCGTATTGTCGCAAAATTACATGGTCTTAAGCCGGATCTTTCTGGCGCGGCTACGGCAGCGGATCGATCAGCACGCCGGGGTTCAGGATGCCCTTCGGATCGAGCGCCTTCTTGGCCGCGCTCAGTGCCGCCACGAACGGCGCCGGCGCCTGCTGGTCGTACCACGGGCGGTGGTCGCGGCCGACCGCGTGGTGATGGGTGATGGTGGCGCGGTGCTTGACCAGCACGTCCGACGCCGCCTGCTTGATCCGGTGGAACTGGTCCAGCATCCGCGGCTTGTCGCCCATGCCGTGGTACGTGAAATAGGGTGCCGGCCCGTCCGGATAGACATGGGTGAAGCGGCAGGTGAGCGCACCCGGATGCCCGGTGACGTCCTCGATCACGTCGAGCGTGGTGCGGGTCACGTCGTCGTACAGATCCTCGAACCGGTCCCATGTGGTCGAGGTCTCGAAGGTCTCGCGCAGGATGCCGCGCGCGGTCAGCGCCTCGCGCATGTAGCAGCCCTTGATGAAGGCGTCGCGCCAACGGCCGGCCGCGCCGGCGCGCGGATCGTCGGCCGCGTCCGTCGCCTCGGGTGGAATGACACCGCCATGATCGGCACAGCATTCCAGCGCCCGCTCGAGCCAGGGACCGAGCGTGTGATCCGCCGACTCGAAGCCCAGCACCAGCAGCGAGGCGCTGCCGTCGCCGACCCCGGCGCTCTTCACCTCGCCGGCATGGAGCAGGCGGCAGTTGGCCGGATAGAGCCCGGCCTGGGCGATCGCCCGCACCGCGCGCACGCCGTCCATGTACTCCTTGAATTCGACGGTCCGCGAGGCCCGCTCGGTCGGCCGGTCCTGCAGGCGCATCCAGGCCTCGGTGATGATACCGAGGGTGCCCTCGGAACCGATGAACATCCGGTCCGGGCTGGGCCCTGCGCCGGAGCCCGGCAAGCGGAAGGAGTCGTGGATGCCGGTCGGCGTGACGATCCGCATGGTCTCGACGAAATCGTCGATATGGGTGTAGAGGGTTGCGAAATGGCCGCCCGAGCGGGTGGCGATCCAGCCCCCCAGGGTCGAGAACTCGAAGGATTGCGGGAAATGCCGCAGCGTCAGCCCGTGCGGGCGCAGCTCGCTCTCCAGCGCCGGCCCGTAGATGCCGGCCTGGATGCGCGCCGCCCGCGAGGTCTTGTCCACTTCGAGCACCTTGTCGAGCTTGAGCATGTCGATCGACACGGCGCCGGCGTAGCGCTCGCCGATCGCCGCTTCGACGCCGCCGACGACGCCCGATCCGCCGCCGAACGGAATGGCGGCGGCGTCGGCGCCACCGCACCAGTCCAGCAGGTCGACCACATCCTGCTCGTCGCGGGGATGGGCGACCACGTCCGGGGCATTGGTGAAATCCCGTCGAAAGGCGCGGATCTGGTCCGCCAGCGACCGGCCATAGGTGTGCGCCAAGCGTTCATAGTGCTCGGTGGTGCAAATCTTCTCGAGGCTGGCGGGAATCGCGAGACGCGGCTCGCGGAGGGTGATCTCCCCGGCCTCCGGCGGCGCGTCGGCGGTGAAGCCGTCGACCCCGAAATAGTCGGCCCAATGGGCCTCGACCGGTTGCATGTCCGCACTGCTCAGTCCCGAGCCCTCGTACCCCCAGCCCCAGAACTTCCGACGTTGCTTGGCCATCGTCTCCTCCCCGCGTGTGTCGCGATCGATCTACCCGTATCTTACCGGAGATTTAATCCGACATTCCCCAGATGACTCGTCAAGCCGGTTCTGGCGATCGCCGAAATCGCTCGAAAGGGAATGTCCGCTAAGGGTCAAAAGTAGACATGTTCGGCGATGGCACACAGTGGATCGTTGGGTCATCCGGGAGGCTTTGATCCAGACCTCGGGAGGAAGAAAGCCCAGCACATGCACAGGATGCGGGCCAGGACGATGATGGCGAAGCCGATATTGAACACAAGGAATGCGATATCCAGGGCTGCCATGGCGGCGACCTTTGCTTTTCAGGATCGGGGCACAGCCTGAGCCGGAACGGGCCGCGCCGCCTTGATATAGGTCAAGAGGGGATTTCAGGGCGCCTATCCGGTTGCTGAAATGCCAAGTCCAGCGAATGTCCGCTCCGGGTCGGGAGCGAACGTACAGCGGCCTATGTTTGAATGTGTACATTCCGACGCAAACCAGGCCCTGGTCGAAGCCATCGGTTATGTACGACCGGTACATTGTTTACGCCAAAATAATATTCGCCCTTATGGTCGAACGCTCCCGCTCACTTTGTCGCATTTAAAAACCACCGATGGCGTGGTTTAATTCGTGCAAACCTGGGTTGAAATTTAGGCCCAACAGCCGTTTGAACGACCGTTCATTTGGACGACCGTTCATGGAGAAATTCCATGCGTAATTCGCCGGCGAGCCGGAACGACTGCGATCCGATCGAGTTCGCGAGCCGCGACGAGATCGCCGCCCTGCAGCTCGAGCGCCTGCAGTGGTCGCTCGAGCACGCCTACGACAACGTCCCGCATTACCGCAAGGCCTTCGAGGAGGTCGGCTTTTCGCCCGGCGACCTGACCGAGCTCGCCGATCTCGCCAAGCTGCCGTTCACGGCCAAGGCGGACCTGCGCGAGAACTATCCGTTCGGCATGTTCGCGGTGCCGCGTGAGCAGGTGGTGCGCATTCACGCCTCGAGCGGCACCACCGGCAAGCCGACCGTGGTCGGCTACACCCAGCGCGACGTCGACATGTGGGCCGATGTCTGCGCTCGCTCGATCCGGGCGGCCGGCGGCAAGCCCGGCGACATAGTGCACTGCGGTTTCGGATATGGGTTGTTCACCGGCGGTTTGGGGCTTCATTACGGCGCCGAGAAGCTGGGCTGCACCGTAATCCCGGTCTCGGGCGGGCTGACCGAGCGCCAGGTCCTGTTGATCCGGGATTTCAAGCCGGCGATCATCATGGTGACGCCGTCCTACCTGTTCGCCATCGCCGACGAGTTCGAGCGTCAGGGCCTCGACCCACGCGAGAGCTCGCTCAGGATCGGCATCTTCGGGGCCGAACCCTGGACCGAGTCGATGCGCACCGAGATCGAGCAACGCTTCGATCTCGATGCAATCGACGTCTATGGTCTTTCCGAGGTCATCGGGCCCGGGGTTTCCGCCGAATGCATCGAGACCAAGGACGGCCTGCATATTTGGGAGGATCATTTCTATCCCGAGGTCGTCGACCCCGAGACCGGCGAGGTCTTGCCCGACGGCGAGAAGGGCGAGCTCGTCTTCACCTCGCTCACCAAGGAGGCGTTCCCGGTGGTGCGCTACCGGACGCGGGATCTGACGCGGCTATTGCCGGGTACCGCACGCACCATGCGGCGGATGGAAAAGGTCACCGGGCGCAGCGACGACATGATTATCCTGCGCGGCGTCAACGTGTTCCCGACCCAGATCGAGGAAATCCTGCTCGAGGATGAGCGAATCAGCGCGCATTACGTCCTGGAGCTGCGCGACGAAGGCCCGATGAACGCGCTCTCGGCCATTGTCGAGGCCCGTCCGGATTCGGCCGGCGACGAAATTCGCGCCGCCGCCGCTTCCGAGATCGGCAACCGCATCAAGGGCCGGATGGGGGTCTCGATCGAGGTCAAAGTGGTCGAGCCCGGCGCGGTCGAGCGCTCGCAGGGCAAGGCGGTGCGGGTCATCGACCTGCGCGCCAAGGATTGAGCGGAATCCAGCGAATTACCGCCGGCGGCCGTTTCCTAATCCTGGTTTGCTGCGTCCCGGTCGGGATCCTCGCGCGCGGTTCTCAGCAGTTCGTCGAGTTCCCGCGAGAGTCCGGACGCGTCCGCCCCGACACGCGTCTTCCAGTCGGCGAACGTGGCCTCGAGCCGGGCCAGCCCGCGCCGCC
>JASLSL010000352.1 GCA_030743445.1 Alphaproteobacteria bacterium | reverse complement strand
GATCGATGAGGCACCACCAGATAAACGGGCCCACCCTGAACGGCCCGAGCGCGATGGCGCGCGAGCCGTTGCGCAGCATGTTGCCCGACCAGCGCATGAAGTTGTCCCACATGCGCCCCACGCCGGAGCCTTCGATACGCTCGACCGTATAGATCAGGGCATCGGGCACGAACAGCATCTTGGCGCCGTGACGGAGCATATAGTACCAGGTGCTCTTGTCGTCGCCCGACAGAAAACGGAAGCGCCCCCACAGCCAATGATCGATGTAGTCGGCCTCGACGAGGCGAATGAACTCGTTGCTGGTGACGTGCTCGGCGCGAAATGCCGACATCCGGCCGGTCAGGGTCAGCACCCGCTTCGAAAGCGAGTGGGACTGCATGGCGATGCGGCGCTGGGCGAAGCGCATGGCGAGCCACACCGCCACCCACCCAGGCCCGAAGCAGACGACCTCCTCGTCGGTGGTCACCGCCTGCAGCTCGCGGTCATTGCCGAACAGCGACGCGCAGCGCTCGATCAGGCGCGGCGCCAGGATCGAATCGCCGTCCATGAAGATGATGAAATCGTCCGCGTCGATATTGCGCCGGCTGATCGCCCTCAGCACCAGGCCGATGGCGATGCGCTTGCCCGGCTGGTCTTGGCGCAGCACCACCAATTCCACATCCGTTTCATCGGCCACCAGGCGCAGGTGATCTTCGATCAACAGCTCGTCCGATTCATCCGCCGAGCCGAGCCAGATGGTGCCCGGTACGCCGGACCAGGCCAGCTCGCGGCATATGCTCTCGATCACCTTTCTCGTGGTTTCGGGATGCTCCTTGAACGTCGTCAGCATGAAATGGGCATGGTGCGGGCGCCAGCCGGATTGCCACAGCTCGTCGGCGCGCTCGCGCATGCGCGGAAACACGATGTGCCGGTAAATCATGGCGCGTATGAAATGAATGAACCACCAGCCGAAGCGCCAGATGCCGAGCGCCCCGATCAGCAATGTCGCGCGCCGGACTTCCGGATCCCACAAAGTGTTGGGCAGGCTGTCGAGGGCGAAGTAGCAGACGCCGAAATAGAGAAACAGCTTGTAGAAACAGAACTTCGACCACTTGTCGCGGCGCGTCGGCCGATAGGTCGGATCGTTCCGATTCACGACCCGGGCGTGGGCCACCGCCTTGTCGGTCATATTCGCGGTGAGCGGATGAGACGTTCGCTCAAGGAAGCTGGTCCCCGGTCTCTTCTTCGTCGCTGAAGAGGTCGCTTAGCCAGGCGAAGTCGTGCCCGACGCCGCGCCGCTTGAAGGAGACGATGGCGGGCAAGCCGGGCTCGAACTTGTCGCGAATTTCGCTTTCGCCGAGACCGACGAATTCGAGAGTCACCCGGCCCGTACGGTCGCTTGGCGCACGCCAGCTATAGCCGACGCGTTCCTCGTCGATGTAATCGCTGGTCCTATCGACGGCCGTCACGCGCAACTCGACGGTCTCCTCCAGGGCCGGGAAATAGGCCGTGGCGAGATCGCCCAGGCCGACCTTCAGCACTTCGTCCTGAGTGAGGAATGCGTCGACCACGCGCTCCTCGTCGCGCTCGAAGAGCAACACCCCTTCGCCGCGCCGGACGCCGTTGCCCTCCGCTTTCAGCAGCCGCACGAGACGGCCGTCGTCCGGCGCACTCAGGGTCAGACGATTCTTGTGCGCATACATCGCCAGCAGTTCCTCGGTGGCGAGTTCGATCTCCTTCTTGGCTCTTTCTTCGGCGGCTTCAAGCTCGGTAAGCCGGCCGACGAACTTGTCGCCGTCGAAAAAGCGCCCATCCCGGACGGCCTCCAACAGCTCGATTTTCTCGCGCACCACGACGTCCGCTTTTTCGACGCGGCTGTTGGCGGCGGCGAGCTCGGCGACGGCCTCCTCCAGCACGCTCTTGGGAAGCCAGCCCTCGGCAAACAGCGAAGTCAGCCGGTTCACCTTCGAGCGGACCGCCAAGGCCTGCTGTTCCAGCGCTTCGACGTCCGTCATGCTTTGCTCGATTCGGTTGTAGGCGATCGATTCGTAGTCGACCAGCGCCTCGCGTTCGGCGACCAGCTCTCTTTGGATGGTGATGAGTTCCTCGCGCGCCCGGCCGATGCCGACATTGGCAAGGTCGATCGCCTGTTCGAGCCGCGCATCCTCCAGCGTGACCAGCAGAGTGCCGCGTTCGACTTCGGCGTTGAGCGCGACGTGGAGGCGCTGCACACGGCCGTCGATCGCCGACGAGATCGCTTCCACGGGCGCCGCGACCACCGCCGAGTCAACTTCGATGCGGAACAGATTGGCGTAGATGATGGTTGAGAAGTAGGTCGACAGGCCGATTCCGGCGACGATATAGAAGGCGATCATGACGAACGATCTCAAGCGCCGGCGGCGCAGCGGCGTCTGCGGGCCGACAACGGCGTCCGGCGTTGTCGGCGCCGGGGTAACCGGCGTGTCGATGCGCTCGATGGTGTCCTCGACCGGCGTCATGAAGCCGCGGATCAATTCGTCGAGGAAATGCGACAGGATGTTCTTCTGGCGCTTGCCCAGTTCTTGGAACTTGACGGCGATCTCGTCGCGCTCCTTGACGACGAACACAACCTCCGACTTGACGTGGAACGAAACGTTGAAGTCCTGGAACGGAATCGACAGATCGCTTTCGATGATGTCGCCGATCTCGACTTTTTCGTGATAGCCCTGCAAGCGGTATCCGCCGAGGCTCCAATCCATGGCCGAATAGACCCGCTCGCCGATGGTCACGGTCAACGGCGCGCTCACCCGATGGTGGCGTCTCTGCGAGGGCTTATCGGTGTGTACCTTGACCATGGCTAACAGGCCCGCGCCCCGGCCCGGTATGGATTGGTCACGCGCCAGCCTCGCGCGATGGGGGCGGAGCGCGATACGCCGTTTTCACATGCCCACCATGGTTCCCGTTCAACGGTGCGCAGCAAGGTCGGGAGTAGCGAAATCGTCAAATCCTCACCGATCGTGGCAACGATATCATCCGCCAGTCATCTCTGTCGGCGCGTCGACCGCGGCTTACAAACAAGGATCGCGGCGCGCCTTTCCGCACACTGGCGGTGGATGACGCTCGGGCCTAAAAAAGACCGAACCAAACAGTGTAATCATTACAGTTTCCGGCCTTTTTGCGGTCCGGCCGTCGTCGTCGGATCGGGGTAGCGCTCGGATTGGGTGACAAATGACTCCTATCGTCGGCACAATCGATGATGACATTCTCACCGGCGGCGCCGGCGATGACAGCATTAGCGGTCTGGCCGGCGACGATGTGCTGACGGGCGGCGGCGGCAACGATTCGCTGGAGGGCGGCGACGGCAACGATCGGCTGTTCGGCGATGACGGCCCTTCGGGCGGCGGCACTGGCGGCTCTGGCGGCGGTTCGGGCGGCTCTGGCGGTTCGGGCGGTTCGGGCGGTTCGGGCGGCTCCGGGTTCTTCGATGACTATCTCGATGGCGGCGCCGGAAACGATCTCCTGGTCGGCGGACAGGGCAACGATACCCTGCTCGGCGGTGAAGGCGACGACATCCTCTACGGTGATTTTATCCCCGATGACGGCGACGGTGGCGGCCCCGAAGACGGTGGCGGCAGCGGCTCCGGTAAAGGCAAAGGCTCCGGATCCGGTAAGGGCAAGGGCTCGGGCTCCGGCAAAGGTAAAGGCAAGGGTTCCGGATCCGGTTCCGGATCGGATTCCGACGATGATCTGACGTTCGACGACTATTTGAATGGCGGCGTCGGCAACGACGTTATCTTTGGCCAACTCGGCGACGATGTCATCGCC
>JASLSL010000351.1 GCA_030743445.1 Alphaproteobacteria bacterium | reverse complement strand
GCCCGACAGCATGGCGAATCCGCGCCCGGTCTCGAGCTCGCCATAGGCCGCGCTGAGCAGCGGTTCGGTCTTGGGCAGCGGGACGTCCTCGCGGCGGATCTCGGTCGGTGTCCGACCGGAAGCGACCATCGTCTCGGCGGTCGCTCGGATTTCCTCCAGCATGTCGGGCTCGAACGGCATGACCCAGGACCGGTCGGCCGGGATGTCCGCCGCGACCCAGGCGCTCGGCTCATGGACGATCTCTCCCGGGGCGTGCTTGGCAAGCGCGGACATGGGATCGCTCCCCTGGTTGAAGTCGGCTCGTATTGGATACGGCCGGTATTGAATTCAGCCGGTATTATCAGCACCGCCGGTGCGGCCGGTCAATGCGCTGCGCTAATGCGTCGGCCCGCCGGAGACGATGGTGCGCCAGAGCGTGCGGCCCTTCGCCGGGTCGAGCGTGTCGGTCGTCGCCGCGTGCATCACCGCCGCGTTGTCCCAGGCGACCAGGTCGCCGGCCCGCCACTTGTAGACCAGCCGATACTTGTCCTGGAGGCAGTGCTCGAAGATCGCCTTTAGCAGCTCGTCGCTCTCGGCCGCCTGGAGGCCCTCGATCCGCTCGGTCACGCCGGGGCTGACATAGAGGGCCTTGCGGCCGGTGTCGGGATGGCGGCGGACCACCGGGTGCAAGACCGGCGGGGTCGCCTCGCTCTGCGATTGCGAGAGCACCACCGTGGCGCCCCTCTCCCCCTGCAGCCGATCGCGATAGCCGTAATCGTGCACCGCCATCAGCCCGTCGAGCCGCGATTTCATCGTGTTGTCGAGGTCGTCATAGGCCGCGATCATGTCGCAATAGAGCGTATCGCCGCCCTCCGCCGGTACCTCGAGCGCGTACAAGAGCGTCGTCTTCGACGGGCGCTCGCGGAACGACACGTCGGAATGCCAGAACGAGCCCGCATCGGCGAGCCCGATTGACCGGCCGTCCTCGACCTGGTTCGAGAGCACGATGATCAGCGGCGTCTCTGGATGGTGGTACTGGTCGAGCATGTGCGATTCCAGGTCGCCGAACCGGCGGCTGAAATCGACCATCCCGGCCGCGTCGAGCCGCTGGCCGCGGATCGCCACCACGTGATGGTCGAGCCAAGCCTGCTCGACCGCCGCGAAATCCTCGTCGGCGATCGGTGCCGACAGGTCGAGTCCGCGGATCTCCGCCCCGAAAGGCGCGTCGAATTGGGTGATGGTCAGCGTCATGTCCGTTCTCGCACCGCATCATATCGCGGTGCCCGGCGGATTAGAAATGCAGCCTGTTTGCACGGCCCTTCGCCCGGTCATATCATGGGCGCCATGTCAGCCGAACCGCAGAACCGAACCCCGCCGATACTCGACCGCGTGGTCGAAGGTCCGATCGCCTGGACCGGGGAGACCCTGGCGCCCGATGACGGGCTGGTCGAGGTGCCGGACCGGTGCCTCGCGGAACTCGAGGCCATGGCGGCTGAAATCGACGACAATCCGCTGCCGCTCGCCGCCCTCAGGCCGGACGATTTCGACCTGCCCGCGTGCCGCGGGATGATGGCCGGCGCCAAGGCAATTCTCGAGAACGGCGTCGGCTTCGTGCTGCTCGACCGGCTGCCGGTGGCGGACTGGGGGGCCGAGACCTCGAAGGCGGTCTATTGGTTGCTGGCCTCGATGGTGGCGCGCCCGGTGGCCCAGAAGTGGATCGGCACGATGATCTACGACGTGTACGATTCCGGGAAGGAGCCCGGCAACGGCGTCCGCCCCGACATCACCAACATGGGGCAGAACTATCACACCGACAACAGCTACAACCTGTGCCCGCCGAACTACGTCTCGCTGCTCTGCCTGCAGACCGCGATGGAGGGCGGGATCAGCGGCCTCGTCAGCTTCTACACCGCGCATAACGAGATGTTGCGCCGCCATCCGGCGCTCCTGGGGCGGCTCTACCGGGACTTCGTCTTCGACCGCCAGCGCGAGCACGCACCGGGCGACGAGATGATCCTGCGCCACCCGCTGTTCTCCTACGAGGGCGAGCGGCTGACCGCTCGGCTGTCGCACTTTCAGGTCGTCAACGGCCAGAAAATGGCCGGCGAGCCGCTCGACGAAGAGGGCGCCGAGGCTCTCGCAGCCTTCGAGGCGATCCTCGACGAGCCCGGCATGTCGAAGGATTTTCACTTCGAGCCGGGGCAGATTCAAATCGTCGACAATCTGCGTTGCGGCCACCGCCGCACCGCCTTCCGCGACTGGCCGGAAGAGGAGCGAAAACGCCGCCTGGTGCGGCTTTGGCTGCGCGACGAGGGCCGACCATTCTACCACGGCTGAGGCGCGGCCACCCAAAACCCCTAGAATCCGCGGACTCCTTGTGCCATAAGGTGCCGCCCAACGGCGTAAGTATCGAAAATTTGGAGGTTTTTCCGGTGCGGGGCAACGAACAGCTCGTGCTCGCGCTCCCCAAGGGGCGCATCCTGGAAGAGGTCATGCCGCTCGTACGTCGAGCCGGCATAGAGCCGGAATCCGCCTTCGACGACGACGACGCGCGCCAGTTGCGCTTCGAGACCAACGTGGCGAGCCTCTCGATCATTCGGGTGCGCAGCTTCGACGTCGCGACTTTCGTAGCCTTCGGCGCAGCGCACATGGGGGTCGCCGGCAACGACATTTTGTTGGAGTTCGACTACCCGGAAATCTACGCGCCGGTCGATCTCGGCGTCGGCCGCTGCCGGCTCGCGGTCGCCGAGCCGGCGGACCTGGTCAAATCCGACGATCCGAGCCGCTGGAGTCACATCCGCATCGCCACCAAGTACCCGGCGATCACGCGGCGCCACTTCGCCCGGCGCGGCGTGCAGGCGGAGTGCATCAAGCTCAACGGTGCTATGGAGTTGGCGCCGGGGCTCGGCCTCTGCCGCCGCATCGTCGACCTGGTCTCGACCGGCCGCACGCTCTCGGAGAACGGCCTGGTCGAGGTCGAGACCATCGCCGAGGTCACCAGCCGGATGATCGTCAATCGCTCAGCACTCAAGACCCGGCCCGCGGAGGTCGGCGAGTGGGTCGGCCGGTTCCGTGAGGTCGCCGATGCCGCTTAGACTGGATATTCGCGATCCCGGCTTCGAGGACGCGTTCCGGGAGTTTCTCGGGCGCAAGCGCGAAATCGAGGAGGACGTCGACGCGGTGGCGGCGGAGATCGTCGCCGACGTCCGGGCGCGTGGCGACGCGGCGCTGATCGAGCTCACCACGCGCTTCGACCGGCTCGACCTGACGGCCGAAACCCTGCGCATCCCGGCCGACGAGATCGCCGCCGCGGCGGGGGCCTGCGACACCGAGACGATCGCCGCGCTGAAGACCGCGGCCGAGCGCATCGAGGCCTACCACGCCAAGCAAATTCCCGAGGATCAGCGCTACGAGGACGACGCCGGGGTCATGCTCGGAGCGCGCTGGACCGCGCTGGAGGCGGTCGGACTCTACGTGCCGGGCGGTACCGCGGCCTATCCGAGCTCGGTGCTGATGAACGCGATCCCGGCCAAGGTCGTCGGGGTCGAGCGCATGGTCATGGTCGTGCCGACGCCGGACGGCGTGATCAACCCGTTGGTCCTGGCGGCGGCCGACATCGCCGGGGTCGGCGAAATCTACCGCGTCGGCGGGGCCCAGGCGGTCGCGGCGTTGGCCTACGGTACCGAGACGATCCAGCCGGTCGACAAGATCGTCGGCCCCGGCAACGCCTATGTCGTGGCGGCCAAGCGGCTTGTGTTCGGCGTGGTCGGGATCGACCTGATCGCCGGGCCGTCGGAAATCCTGGTCGTCGCCGACGACGCCAACGATCCGGACTGGATCGCCGCGGACCTGCTCTCGCAGGCCGAGCACGACGAGGTGGCGCAGTCGGTGCTGATCACCGACGACGCGGACTTCGCCGATAGGGTGACGGCGGCGATCGAAATCAAACTCGCCGAGCTGCCGCGCGGCGAGATCGCCGGCGCCAGTTGGCGCGACCAGGGCGCGGTGATCGTGGTCGGCGATCTCGACGAGGCGCCGGCGATCATCGACCGCATCGCGCCGGAGCACTTGGAGCTCGCGGTCGAGGACCCGGAGCCGCTCGCCGACAAGGTGCGCCACGCGGGCGCGATCTTCCTCGGTCGCTATACGCCCGAGGCGATCGGCGATTACGTCGCCGGACCGAACCACGTGCTGCCGACCTCGGGCAGCGCCCGGTTCTCCTCCGGCCTCGGGGTGCTCGATTTCGTCAAGCGGACATCGCTGGTGGCGTGCAACGAGGAGAGCCTGCGGCGCATCGGTCCAGCCGCGATCTCGCTGGCCGAGGCCGAGGGGCTCGACGCGCACGCGCTTTCGGTGGCGATCCGGCTCGGCGGGAAGACCGGGACGTAGTCTCCCATGGCGGATCAGCGCATCGTCGACATCCGGCTCGACGAGAAGTCAATCGTCCGCCGCAGCCCAGAGGTCGAGCACGAACGGGCGGCCGCGATCTACGACATCATCGAAAAGAACCATTTCGTCCCGGTCGGCGACTATGCCGGTCCCTACGTGCTGCACCTCGGGGTCGAGGATCGCAGCCGGCTGACCTTCGGCATCCACGACGAGGGCAACCAACCGTTGGGTCAGGTGGTCCTGCCGTTGTCGCCGTTGCGCCGGCTGATCCGGGACTACTTCCAGATCTGCGAGAGTTACTACGACGCGATCAAGCGGTTGACACCTTCGCAGATCGAGACCATCGACATGGCCCGGCGCGGGCTGCACGACGAGGGATCGAGGATCCTGATCGAGCGGCTCGACGGCAAGATCGACGTCGATATGGAGACCTCGCGACGCCTTTTCACCCTGATCTGCGTTTTGCACATCAGGGGCTAGGGCGGGACGGCAATCGCGGCGGCGGAAAGATGAGCGAACTCCCCGAGGCGGTCCTGTTCTCGTGCAGCCAGAACGCGATCCGTTCGCCGATGGCGGAGGCGAT
>JASLSL010000350.1 GCA_030743445.1 Alphaproteobacteria bacterium | reverse complement strand
CCCCTCACCCGCTCGCATTCGCTCGCCACCCTCTCCCGCCAGGGGAGAGGGTTGTTCCATCCAGGCTCGCCATTAATCCCTCTCCCCTCCGCGGGAGAGGGAGGGTCCCACGAAGTGGGAGGGTGAGGGGGTAATTCCTCCCAACTTGCCGGGCGGGCGGCGCGCGCCCTATGCTTGGGCCCATGGAATCGAGAACCAAAGCCGCAATTCTCGCCCTGACCCTCGCCCTCGGCGGGTGCGAGAGCCTCAACGAGCTGAACGAGTATCTGGAAAAACACCAGATGGAGGCCCGGCTCGCGTTCCTGGGGCTGTTCGGCGGCGGCATCGCGGGTGCGGAGCTTGCCGGCGGTGCAGCGGCGATCGGGGCCGGGGCGGCGATCGGCGCCGCCGGCGGCTGGGGCCTCGGCACCCTGATCGAGCAAGGCGACGTGGCGCGGTTTTTCGGCGCCATGCAAAAGGCGGCAACCGGCCCGGTCAGCGAGCCGGTGCCGTGGCGCAACCCGGACACCGGCACGTCCGGCGAGGTGACGCCGGTCGGCTTGGTCGACATACGGGAGTCCGGCCAAGTCTGCCGCGACCTCGCCGCGACCCTGAAGGCGGGCGCCACGACCCGGGCCAGCGCCCGGCGCGTCTGCCGCAAGGAAGACGGAAGCTGGCGCGTACAAGGTTAAGTCAACTAACAATTCATAGGGATCGAGAATGAAATTCCTAGTCTGGCCGGGCGACGGCATCGGCCTCGAAATCGTGCCGGTCGCGGTCGCGGCGCTGGAGGCGCTCGATGCGCGGTTCAAGCTCGACGTCGAGTTGGCGGAACAGCCGATCGGGCTCGCCAGCCTCGCAACCGATGGCAACACGCTGCCGGACTCCTCGATCGAGGCCGCGCGCGACTCCGACGGCGTGATCATGGGCCCGGTGCACTCGCTCGCCTACCCGCCGATCGAGGAGGGCGGACGTAGCCCCTCCGGCGTGATCCGCAAGGAGCTCGATCTCTACGCCAATATCCGCCCGGCGCGGACCCGACCCGGCGTGCCGGCCGCGGTGAAGAGCATGGACCTGGTGATCGCGCGCGAGAACACCGAGGGCTTCTACGCCGACCGCAGCATGTTCCAGGGCTCGGGCGAGTTCATGATCACCGAGGATGTGGCCACGGCGGTGCGCAAGATCACTCGGCAGGCCTGCCAGCGGATCGGCGAGACCGCCTGCCGCCTCGCCATGCAGCGGCGCCGGAAGGTCACCATCGTCACCAAGAAGAACGTGCTGCAGCTCTCTGACGGCCTGTTCCACGACACGGTGCGCGAGGTCGCGAAGAATTATGGGCAAGTCGAGGTCGACGACGTGATCATCGACGCGATGACGGCGCTGCTGGTCAGGACGCCCGAGGCCTTTGACGTGGTCGTCACCTCCAACATGTACGGCGACATCCTCTCCGACCTCGCCAACGAACTCGCCGGCGGGCTCGGCCTCGGCGGCTCGGTCAACGCCGGCGACGACCACGCGATCGCCCAGGCGGTGCACGGCTCGGCCCCGGACATCACCGGCCAGGACCTCGCCAACCCGACCGCCATCGCACTCTCGCTCGCCATGCTGCTGACCTGGCTCGGCGACCGCCACGGGCGCAGGGAGTACATCGAGGCGGCGAAGACGCTGGAGGCCGCGATCGACGATCAACTGGCCGACGAGAAAGGCCGGACCAAGGACCTCGGCGGCCCGCTCGGCACCACGGCGTTCGGCACGGAACTGGTGGCGCGGCTCGCGGGTTGATGACGGCTTCACGCCATTCCGGCTGGCGCCCCCAAATCATCATTCCGGCCGAGCGAGCGAAGCGAGAGAGAGCCGGGATGACGGACGCGGCGTGGCCTACTTCCGCCGAGCCTGAACCAATAGGCCGACGATCGTCTCTTCGCCGAGCGCCTTGCACGCCTCCAGCCGATGCAGGCCTTCAATCAGGACATAGCGCTCGCCGTCTTGGCGGACCTGGATCGGCGTGCGTTGACCTTCCTCCAACATGCTCTCGGCGATTTCATCCACGATCTTGGGGTCGAGCGTCTTGCGCTTCGCGGCCGGCACATAGATATCAGCGATTTGAAAAACTTCGTCTTCCATCAACATGTGCCGCCTCCCCTTACCCGTCGTCCTTGCAGTTATCGAGGCAGTACCGCGCGATCTCGGCATGGGTCGCGAACCACACCCCCTTGTGCGACTTGATGTACTGGACCAACTCCTCCAGCAACGCCATGCGCGAGCGGTGGCCGATGTAGTGCGGGTGCATGGTCAGCAGAAACAACCCCTGTTCCTGGTAGGCGCCGTCGAACTCCGACTTGAAGACCTCCAGCACCGCCGAGGGCGCGGCGTAGGGCCGGAGTGCCGAGAACCGGTCCATGTTGAAATAGACCGCGTCGTCCTTGACCCACTCGACCGGCAGCTCGACCAGACCCGTGGGCTCGCCGTCCTCCAAAATCTCATAGGGGTCGTCGTCGCCCATCAGGCTTGAATCGTAGAGCAGCCCCATCTCGCGGGTGATCGCCACCGTGTGCTCGGTGAAGTCCCAGGAGGGCGTGCGCAGGCCGACGGGCCGCACGCCCGCGATCTCCTCCAGCGTGTCGGCCGCGCGCATCTGCAGGTCGCGCTCTTCCTCCGCCGTGAGCTCGCTGTTGCGCTCGTGGATCCAGCCGTGGATGGCGATCTCGTGGCCGTCCTCGGCGAGCGCGCGCTGCTCCTCCGGATGCAGCTTGGCGACCACCGCGGGGACGAAGAAGCTGGCCTTGATGTCGTGGCGCGCGAGCAGTTTGCGGATCCGCGGCACCCCGACGCGGCTGGCGTACTCGCCTTGCGACAGCTTGCCCGGCGACCTTTGGCCCCAGCGCAGGGTGCTCGACTCATGGTCGGAATCGAACGAGAGCGCGACCGCGACACGGGCGCCGTCCTTCCACTCGGCCGGCTTCAGCGAGCGCCCAGCGCGCACCTTGTCGACGATCGCGCGCCATTGCTCCTCGGGCCACCGCCAGGGCGGCACCTCGCCTTCGGCCTGGGTCGGTACATCTCCCTTCGCCATGCCGCTGCTCCCTCTCCTAAACCTTTTCGACGACGGGCATCGCCGCCTTCAGCACGTCGGCGGTCGACCAGCCGTGGCCCCGCTTGCCGTCCTCGATCTCGGCGATCAGCTCGATCAGCTTTTCGGTCAGCGGCACCGCGATGCCGTGGCGCATGGCCGCCGCGACCGCCGGGGCGAGCTGCGCCGCGACGTCGGTCTTGCGCTTGCGAACGCTGAGGTCGCGCCAAATGCCGCTGTGCGATTTCGGCGAGGCCCGGTTGTAGGCCGCCATCCCGGCGAGTGCCGCATCGAGCCGCCGATGGTCGGTTGCGGCGAGGAACGCCTCGGGGTCGAATCCGCTGAAGCCCAACGGGGTGACGCCCTCGGCCGTGGCGACAAGCATCATCTCTCGGGCCAGCGCAATGTGCAGGCCGCGATAGTCGGGTGCGGCGATATAGTCCGCGATCGGCGCATCGGTCAGGGCCGAGGCCTTGAGCAACGCGCCATAGCCGAGCTTGCCCCAGAGATAGCCCCAGATGTTGTCGCTGAGCACCGCGTCGGGCTCGAAGTCCTGGAGCCGCCGGTGGATGCGGGTGGCACGCTCGCTCATCGTCCCATGGAGCTCGCCGACCACCACCGGCCCGCGGTTGGCGTAGAGGATATGGCCCGGTCCGTGCACGTCGGCGCCGAAATTTATGAAGGCACCGATGGTGCGCTCGCGTCCAACGATCTCCGAGATAACCAGCTCGTTCAGCCCGTTCTGCAGCGAGACCACGGCGCCGTCTTCCGCCAGGTGCGATGCGAGCTGGCGGGCGGCGGTCTCGGTGTGGTGCGCCTTCACCGCGAGGAAGACGAGATCGTACAAGCCCTCCAATCCCGCCGGCGTCACCGCGGACGCCTCGACCGTGAACTCGTCGACCGGCCCGTGGATGTGCAGACCCGTGTCGCGGATCGCCGCCACGTGCTTGCTATCCACGTCGACGAAGTCGACCCGATGGCCGGCGCGCACCAGATAGGCGCCGACCGTGCCGCCGATGGCCCCCGCGCCCCAGACCAGGATCGGACTCTCTCTCGCATTCATATCGACCGCATCCTAGTCGGTTGGGCGCCGCGTCGGCCAGCCGGCTTGTGCGCTAGGCCGGCGATGCCGTATCTCTTGGCGATGAGAATGGCCGTCGTGCTGTTTATCCTCGCGCTTGCCGCCTGCGCGAAGCCGTCGCCGCAGCTCGCCAACCCGGCCTCGGTGAATTGCGCCAAGGTCGGCGGGCGGCTGATCGTCGAACGCGGCGCGGCGGGCGGAGAGGTTGGCGTCTGTCTTTTCCAGGACAACCGCCAGTGCGAGGAATGGGCGCTGTTCCGCGGCCACTGTCCGAAGGGCGGCGTGCGCGTCGCGGGCTACGTCACCGATGCGGCGCGCCATTGCGGGATCAGGGGCGGCGACTACCGGGTAACCGCCGCCGCCGTGGCGGGCAGGCCGGAGCAAGGCACCTGCACCCTGCCCGGCCGAAAGCGGTGCGACGTGCATGCCCAGTATGCAGGCAAGTGTTAGTTTGAAGCATAGGGAGCAAGATATGACCGGACGGAAAATCGGCGACCTGACGATCTCGCGCGTTCTCGAGCTGACCCAATCCTTTCCGGCGCTCGATTTCTTTCCCGAGACGACGGAGGACGATTGGGCGCCGCATCTCGACTGGCTGAAGGCGGAGAACGCGCTCGACGCCGCGACCGGCGAGATCCTGCTGCCGATGCAGAGCTATTTGCTGCGGACGACCCATCACACCATCCTGCTCGACACCTGCATCGGCAACGACAAGAACCGGCCGCACCGTCCGGCCTGGCACATGAAGACTGACCATACCTACATGGCCGGCCTGGCGGCGCACGGCGTGGCGCCCGAGGACATCGACTACGTGATGTGCAGCCACCTGCACCACGACCATGTCGGCTGGAACACCAAGCTGGTCGACGGCCGCTGGGTCCCGACCTTCCCGAACGCGAAATACGTGATCTCGCTGAAGGAGTTCGACGTTTGGAGCCGGGAGGAGCATCCCTCGGTCACCCTCGCGTTCGCGGACAGCGTGCTGCCGATCGTCGAGTCCGGGCAGGCGCAAATGGTGAACAGCGATTTCACCCTCGACGACGAGGTCTGGTTGGAGCCCTCGCCGGGACACACGCCGGACCATTTCTCGATCAAGTTCGCCTCCAACGGCGCCGACGCGGTGATGGCCGGCGACATCATGCACTCGCCGGTCCAGTGCCTGCACCCGGAATGGCCGGCGATGCCCGACTGGGACGTGGAGATGGCGCGCAACACCCGACGCGAATTCCTCGATCGCTATGCCGAGACCACGACCCTGGTCTGCATGTGCCACTTCCCGCTGCCGTCGTCGGGAAGGATCGCCCGCAACGGCGACGGCTTTCGCTTCCAATACGACGACCAGGACTGGTGAGGGTCGGGGTGCGGGGCCGCAGCGCGCCGGGTCGCGTCGTCGTGACGATACGCTAAGGGCGGCAAGCCGCCCCCTCACCCTCCCAATCTCACGTCGTTCGATTGGGCCCCTCCCTCTCCCGCTATCACGGGAGAGGGATTTTACGTCGCGCCTTGGACGGATAACCCTCTCCCGCGACAGTGGGAGAGGGTGGCGAGCGAATGCGAGCGGGTGAGGGCCGGAGGCCGTACCCGAATGCCTAGCCGTTCAGCGCTTTCCAGACCCGCTCCGGGATCGCCGGCATGTCGAACTCGGTGATGCCGGCCGCGTGCGCCAGGGCGTCGACCACCGCGTTCATGATCGCCGGCAGTGCGCCCGTCGTCCCGGCCTCGCCGCAGCCCTTGGCGCCGAGCGGGTTGGTCAAGGCCGGCACCGGGTGCGAGTCGAACGCGAAGTTCGGCACGTGGCTGGCGCGCGGGATGGCGTAGTCCATGTAGGAGCCGGCGATCAACTGCCCGCTCTCGTCGTAGACCACGTTCTCCATCAGCGCCTGCCCCAACCCCTGGGTGACACCGCCGTGGACCTGGCCCTCGACCAGCATCGGGTTGATCAGGGTGCCGAAATCGTCGACCACCGCGTAGCTCATGACCTCGACCTCGCCGGTCTCGGGCTCGATCTCGACCTCGGCGACGTGGCAGCCGTTGGGGAAGGCCGAGGGCGGCGTGTCCTCCTTGAGCTTGACGTCGAGACTATTCGGCACACCGTCCGGCAGCTCCCCGAGGCCGCGGACCCGCTCGGCCAGCTCCATGATGCCGATCGACCGGTCGGTGCCGGCGATGGTGAAGATGCCGCGGGCGAATTCGATATCGCCCTCGGCGGCTTCCAGCACATGGGCGGCGAGCCTGCGGCCGAGGGCGATGACCTGCTCCGAGGCGTGCAGCAGCGCCGTCCCGGACGAGATCACCGTGCGCGAGCCGCCGGTCCCGGCCCCCGAGATCAGCTCGTCGCTGTCGCCCTGGATCAGTTGCAGCCGCTCGAATGGCACCCCGAGGGTCGAGCAGACGATCTGGGCGAAGGTCGCGTGGTGGCCCTGGCCGTAGTTCAGCGAGCCGGTGATCATGGTGACATCGCCATTGTCCTCGAAGCGGATGCCGCCCATCTCGTTCGACGGCGGGCCGGTGACTTCGAGGTAGGCCGCGAGGCCGAGGCCGCGGATCCTGCCGCGCGCCGCCGAGTCCTCGCGCCGCGCCTCGAACCCGTCCCAGTCGGCCGCCTTCAAGCCGGCCTCGAACACCGCCGGGAAGTCGCCGCTGTCGTAGGTCAGCTCCGAGACCGCGTGGTAGGGAATTTCGTCGGGCCCGATGATGTTGCGCCGGCGCAGCTCGATCCGATCGATGCCGAGCTCGCGCGCCGCGGTGTCCATCATCCGCTCCATGTAGTAGACGCCCTCGGGGCGCCCGGCGCCGCGATAGGCGCCGATCGGCGTGGTGTTGGTGAAGCGCGCCTGGGTCCGCGCGTGGAACACCGGCAGCCGGTAGAGCCCGGGGAAATTGCGCGGCACGTTGCGGGTGTGCATCGCCGGCCCGACACCGGTGAGATAAGCGCCGAGGTTGCACTGCACCAGCACCCGCCCGGCAAGGATATGGCCATCGGCGTCGAAGGCGAGCGAGGCCTCGGCCCAGCTGTCGCGGCCGTGCTGGTCGGAGACCATCGCGCCGCTCCTGTCGTCGCACCACTTGACCGGCCGGCCCAGCTTGCGCGCGGCGAGCAGCGTCGGCGGATATTCCGGATAGGGCGCCCCCTTCATACCGAACGAGCCGCCGACGTCGTAGGTCCGAATCCGGACCATCGCGCGCTCGACGCCGAGCACCCCGGCGATGCCGCCGGTGAGGCCAAAGGCGCCCTGGCTCGGCACATGCAGCGTGTAGCGGCCGCTCTCCGTGTCGTATTCCGCGACCGCGGCGCGCGGCTCCATCGTCGAGACGTGGACCCGGTTGTTGCGCAGCTTTAGGGTCGTGACGTGGTGGGCGCCGGTGAAAATCTTATCGACCTCCGTTTCGTCGCCGAACTCCCAATCAAGCGCCGTGTTGCCCGACGCCTCGTCGTGGAGCTGCGGGGCACCCGCCTCGCCCGCCGCGGCGCAATCGATGACGACAGGCAGGTCCTCGACCTCGAACTCGATCAACTCGGACGCGTCCTGGGCCTCCGCCAGGGTCTCGGCGACGACGTAGGCGACCGCCTCGCCCTGATAGCGCACCCGGCCGGTCGCCAGAGCCGGGCGCGGCGGCTTGATCATGTCCGAGCCGTCGCGGTTCTTGAGCGGCAGGCCGCACTGCAGGGTGTTGAAGCCGGCGGCCAGGATGTCGGCCGCGGTGATCACGGTCAGCACACCGGGCGCCGCCATGGCCGCCTCGACGTCGAGCCGGGCGATCCGCCCGTGGACGTAGGGCGAGCGGAACATGTAGCCATGGGCCTGGCCCGGCAGGTTGAAATCGTCGGTGAAGCAGCCGTCGCCGCGAAGCAGCCGCGGGTCCTCGGTGCGCGAGACCGATTGGCCGATAGCGTATTTCTCGAACGGATCGTCTTTCAGTTCGGACACGTTTATTTCCCCGGAAGAGGTCGACACACGGAACGGCGCCTCGCGGCGCCGTCGTTCCTGCCCCCGATTATACATGGAAATCCCGCACGTCACCCGGTCACGAAGGTTTGAGGGCGCGGGCGGTGTTATCCGAGCGGCGTTTCCTATAATCTCGCCGCCGAATTCACAGGGGGAGGACACGGATCATGAGTCTCGGCGACATCAAGGCGCTGACCTTCGACACGGGCGGCACGATCCTCGATTGGCACACCGGGTTCTCGACCGCGCTGGCCGATGTCGGCGCCAAATACGGCCTCGAGAAGGACTGGCCGGCGATCACCAACGAACTGCGCCGCCGCTCGCTCGGCAAAATGCTGAACCTCGGCGAGCACGAGCCGCCGGCCTACAACTTCGACAACGCGCACCGCGCGGCACTCGACGAGATTTGCGCCGAGTTCGGGCTCGACGAGTTCACGGACGAGGATCGCCACGCCATCGCCTGGGACCGGGCGCACAATTTCGAGTGCTGGCCCGACTTCCCCGCGGTGCTGCCGAAGCTGCGCGAGAAGTTCTACTGCGCCTCGTTCACGATCCTGAGCTTCCGGATCATCATCGAAACCGCGAGGCGCAACGGCATCAGCTGGGACGCGGTGATCAGCTGCGAGGCGATCGGCAAGTACAAGGTGCTGCCCGATGCCTACCAGACGGCGGCCAAGTTCCTGCAGCTCGACGTCGGCGAGTGCTGCATGGTGGCGTGCCACAACTTCGACCTGGACGCCGCCAAGGCGGTCGGCTTCAAGACCGCCTTCGTCAAGCGGCCCGACGAGTGGGGCCCCGCGGGCCCGCCCGACCCGGAGCCGAACCCGATCCACGACATCGTCGCCGACACCTTCCCGGACTTGGCGAAGCAGCTCGGCGTCGAGGTTTAGGGGGCGCGCGCCAAGCCTTCCGTCCCGGCCGCCCTGCGGTTAGGCTGATCTCTCATGGCTGACCCAGGGGGCTGACCGCGGGGCCGAGAGGAGGGCGAGATGGCGGATTTCGACGGCGAGGCGTTCATCGACCGGTTCAACCGGGTGTGGGACGAGCACGATGTCGACGGCATCGTCGACATGTTCACCGACGACGTGGTGTTCGAGGCCTCGTTCGGGACCCAGCCCTACGGCGAGCGCGCCGAGGGCAAGCTGGCGGCGCGCGAGCTGGCGGCGGCGGTGTTCGCAAAGGTCCCGGACCTGCACTTCGAGGAAATCCGCCACTTGGTGACGGCCGAGTTCGCGGTCGTCGAATCGGTCACCACCGGCACCCCGGTCGGCGGCGAGCCCTACGAGACCCATCTGGTCGACGTGCTGACGATCCGCGACGGCAAGATCGCGACCAAGCGCTCCTACCGCAAGGGTCAGATCTAAAACACCGACCCCGATCGCAAAAAAACGGGCCGGCGGTCGACTTAACCACCGGCCCGCTATCGTGTGCGGTATGGAGTGTTACGCCACTTTCATACCGGCGAGGAACTTGTCGACCTCTTTGCGCAGCTTGTCGGACTGCGAGGTGAGCTCGCCCGCCGCGGACAACACGTCGCTCGCCACCCGACCGCTCTCGGAGGCGGCCTCGGTGACGCCGGCGATGTTGGTCGACACCTCCTGGGTGCCGCTCGCCGCCTGCTCGACGTTGCGCGCGATCTCCTGCGTCGCCGCGTTCTGCTCCTCGACGGCGCTGGCGATGGTGGTCGAGATCTGGTTGATCTCCTCGATCGTGTTGGTGATCCCCTTGATCACGCCGACCGAGTCCTGGGTCGCCCGTTGGATGCCACCGATCTGGGTGCTGATTTCCTCGGTCGCCTTGGCGGTCTGACCAGCCAAGCTCTTGACCTCGGAGGCCACCACCGCGAAGCCCTTGCCGGCGTCGCCGGCGCGGGCCGCCTCGATCGTGGCGTTGAGCGCCAAGAGGTTGGTCTGCTCGGCGATGTCGGTGATCAGTTCCACGACCTCGTCGATCTTCTGCGCCGCGGCGTCGAGCCCCTGCACCATCTCGTCGGCGCGCTGGGCCTCGGTGACCGCCGCCCCGGTGATCTCGGTCGAATGCGTGACCTGGCGGCCGATCTCGAGGATCGAGCTCGAGAGCTCCTCGGCCGCGGTCGCCACGGTCTGGACGTTAACTGAGGCCTGGTCGGCTGCGGCCGCGACCGCAGTCGATTGGCTGTTGGTTTCTTCGGAACTGGAGGACATGGTCTCCGCCGAGGATTGCATTCTGGTCGATGCCGACGCGACCGAATTCACGACGCCGCCGATGCTGGCCTCGAAATCGCTTGTCATCTGCGCCATCAGCTCGCGCTTTTCCTCTTCGGCGCGTTGCTTTTCCTCTTCTTCGGCGCGCAGTTTTTCCGCCTCGGCGCGCTGTTTTTCCTCCTCGGCGCGCCGTTCTTTCTCGTCGGCCACTCGCTTCGCCTCTTCCTGTTCCTCCTTCATCCGATCGGTCTCGATCGACTTTTCCTTGAACTCCTGCAACCCCTTGGCGATAGCGCCCAGCTCGTCCTGGCGACCGGTATTCGGCACCTCGACCGTGTAGTCGCGGTCGCTGAGCCGCGCCAGGACATTGGACAGGCTGCTCATCGGCACCGACACGCGCCGTGCGAAGAACACGCTGGCGAGCAGGATGATCAAACCCGTCACCGCGACGAGCGACATGATCGTCATGTTCAATTGCGCGCCGTTGGCAAGCTGCGCCTCGATCACCGTGGCGACTTCGAGAACGCCGCGAACGTCCCCCAGCTTCCAGTCGACCTTGGGCGAATCGGGATGCTTGTTGTGGCAGTTGACGCAACCCTTCGCGATCATCTTGTCGGCGACGCCCACGCGCACGACCGGCTTGCCGTCGGCGTTGGTTTCACGCCGCGTGAACACGCCGTCGGGATTGGCGCTGAGGTATTGCCACGCCGCCTGCTGGAAATCGTCCAGAGCCCGCTTGCTCCTGTTGGGGTAGGGATAGGCGCTGTACAGGTTGACGGTGGTGTCCTCTTTGGCGAGAAGAGCGCTCATGTCGTGGATCATCGTCGCCGGCAACGGAATCGATTTCGGTTCCGACTTGTGCGTGATCGACGGCTTCAGATTCCCGTCCGCTACGACTTTCTTGACGACGTTCCGGACATAGTAGCCGCGCAACGTCTTGAACTGGCCGACGGTCTGAACCGCGGCCTGGATAGCGTCGTCGCGGGTGTTGTCCGCAACCTGCTGCGGCAAAATGAACGAAATTCCGACGATGCAGAGCACCATCAGCACCGGGATCAGCAGCACCAGCTGCCAAAAGACGCTCCGCTTGAAGAAGCTCAGCGAACCGTACCATTTGTTGGATTGGAACATAATTATCCTCATAAAACGGGGCCCATACGATTTACAGCCCTGCCCGAATCGGTTGGCTTGTTAAATCCCCTCGGTTAATAAGGAGAATTAGTTAATGGCGGGTTAATCGGCCGAACTATTGGCCGCTCGATTGGACTTCGCTGGTGTCCGCAGGCTGTGAGCCGATGACCTGCTTCAGGAGTCCCGGCAGGGTCACATCCGGGGCGCTTTCTTCCTTCGGCACCGGTTGGCCGGTCCACCTCGGTCACGGCGGACTCGATCGAGTCGACGTGCTGACGATCCGCGACGGCAAGATCGCGACCAAGCGCTCCTACCGCAAAGGCCAGGTTTAGGGTCGCCCGCCCTACTTCACCTGCTCGTAGACCAGCACCGCGGCGGCGAAGTCCTCCAAGGACGCGCCGACCGACTTGAAGACGGTGATCTCGTCATGGGAGGTCCGCCCCGGATGGTTTCCGCGCGCCAGGTCGAAAAGGTCGGGGATGTCGTCGGCGGTCAGCATGCCGGCGGCGATCGGCCCGGCGAGGTCGCCCGAGGAGACCGGCGCGCCCTCGCGGGTATCGCAGAACACGGTCGCGCGGCGGATCACCTCGTCGTCGGATTCCCGCACGTCGGTGCTGAAGCTGCCGACGAGATCCACGTGTGTGCCGGGCTTCAGCCACTCGCCCCTGATCAGCGGATCGACCGCAAGGGTCGCGGCCGACACCAGGTCGGCCTCGCGCACCGCAGATTCCAAATCCTCGCTCGCCTCCACATTGAACCCGGCAGCCGACATTTTTTCGGCGAGCTTCAACGCGTTCCCGTGGGTGCGGTTCCAGATCGTCACCTGCTCGATCGGCCGTACCGAGGAATGCGCCGGGATCAGGTTCTCCGCGACCCGCCCGGCGCCGACCATCACCATGCGCTTGGCGTCCTGGCGCGCGAGATAGCTCGCCGCCAAGGCCGAGGCGCCGGCGGTGCGCCGCGAGGTCAGCTCGCCGCCGTCGATCTGGGCCAGCACCTCGCCGGTCTTGCCGCTGAACAAAATCACGGCGCCGTTGACCGATGGCATGCCGCGCTCGGAATTGCCCGGGAAGACGTTGACCAGCTTGACCGCGATGTACTCGCCGACCCGCCAGGCCGGCATCAGCATGAACTTGGCCTGGGGCTCGTCGGGCACGTCGATGAACAGATGCTGGCGCGGCGGCGATTCGCAGCCGTCGCGAAACACATTGCCCAAAGCCTCGACCAACTTGTCCCATGCCAGCGCCTTGCGGGTGCCGGCCTCGTCGACCTGGATCATAGTGTCGTCTCCCCCTGTGATCGCCCGCAGCATAGCACCTGCAACACTTGATACTACGCCGCCGGTCCGCCAGTTTCGTTCTGCAACTACCACGTGACCCGGGAACACGCATGACCGCACCCGTCCCCGACGAGGTAATCCGGCGCCTGAAGCTTGCGGTCGGGCCCAAGGGCTGGATCGAGGCCGAGGCCGACAAGCAGGCCTACCTGGTCGACGCCCGCGAGATTTTCCACGGCGCGACGCCCCTGGTGCTACGCCCGGATTCGGTGGCCGAGGTGGCGGTGGTGGTCGGCATCTGTGCCGGAGCCGGGGTC
>JASLSL010000349.1 GCA_030743445.1 Alphaproteobacteria bacterium | reverse complement strand
CTGCGCTCGACCAGCGGCTCCGGCTTGCGGAACGCCACGTCGTAAAGCCGCGGCGAGCGGAACCGGGCGATTTCGAGGATGTCGCGGAACCCCGCCGTCGTGACCAGCGCGACACGGACGCCCTTGCGCTCGATGATCGCGTTGGTCGCGATCGTCGTGCCGTGCGCGACCTCGGCGATATCGCCCGGCGCGACGCCGGTCTCCTCCAGCAACGCCACCACGCCATCCTCGATCGCGCGGCTGTAATCGTCGGGGGTCGAGAGGATTTTCCTGTTGTGGAGCGTACCGTCGTCGCCGAGCAACACGATGTCGGTGAAGGTGCCGCCAATATCGACGCCGAGACGATAGCGCGTCATTCGCTGGTCCGCTCGGCTCTCAACGCCGCTGTCGCCGTCTCGTCGAGGGCCAGGGTGTCGGGGTCGACGACGACGCCGTATTCGGCCTCGGCGTGGGCGATCGTGAGCTTCTCCTGGCGCACGTCCTCGGCCACCGCTTCCGCGTCGCGCTCGAAGGGATCGCCGTAACCGCCGGAGCCCGCCATCTCGGAACGGAACACCTCGCCCCTCCGCATCGGGCGGACGAACTTGGAGGGTGCCTCCTCGCGCTCGCCATGACGGACGAAATAGGAGCGCGACAGCGCCCCCGGCTTGCCGCCGAAGATCCCCCAGCACGGAAAGAGGTGGCGGTCGGCGCGCTGCTGGACAATGGCGTCCTCGGCGAGCAGGCGATATTGCCGCACCATGCCGAGGGCGCCGCGGTACTTGCCGGGTCCGCCGGTATCGGAAAGGAAGCCGTATTCCTCGATCAGTAGCGGGTTCTCGGCCTCGATCACCTCGACCGGCGTGTTCGAGAGATTGCCGAGCCAGTAAGGGCCGGCGTCCTGGCCGTCCTGGTCCGGGCCGCCGCCGCGGCCGGTCATGTTGTGGAACTCGACATGCAGGAAGCGCTTGCGCTCGGGCGAGAGCCCGGTGACCGAGAGGCCGAACTCGTTGCCGCCGGGACAGGCCGGCATGCGGTCGGGATAGAGCATGGCGAGCGCACCGGTGACCACCGTGCGCACACGATAGCCGCCCTGGCCACGGGCGCCGACGGCGGCGGGAAATTGCGGATTGACCCAGCAGCCGGGCGGTGCCGTCACCGTGATCGGCCGGTAGAACCCGGCGTTGTTTGGCGTGTCCGGCGGCAGCACCGCGCGGATGCCGGCATAGGTCAGCGACGCGGTGAACCAGTAGTTCGGATGCAGGGCACCGCCCTTCTGCGGCGAGGTGCCGGTGTAGTCGGCGACGATCTCGTCGCCCTTGACCGTGAGCTTGAGGTGGATTTCGATCGGCCCGCCGCCGACGCCGTCGTCGTCGTTCCACTCGGTGAACTCGGACTCGCCGTCGGGAAGCTCGCTTATGCAGTTCCGCACCAGCCGCTCGGTGTAGTCGATCAGCGCCGCCATGTAGGTCTTGAGCTCGGCCGCGCCGTAGGTATCGACGAGCTTCTGGATCTCCCCGTCGGCCGTGATCAGCGCCGCGATTTGCGCCCGGATGTCGCCCAGCACCGTCTCGGGAACCCGGGTGTTGTGCTCGATCAGCCGCAGCAGCGTATGGTTCGGCGCGCCGCCGACATGGATCTTGCTCGGCGGAATGCGCAGCCCCTCCTGGTAGATCTCGTCGCTGTCCGCGGCCTGGCCGCCGGCGACCCGGCCGCCGAGGTCGGTGTGGTGCAGGATCAACCCGACGAAGCAGATGCACTCGCCGTCCCGGAACACCGGCTTGAACATGAAGATGTCGTTGAGATGGCTGCCGCCGGCATAGGGATCGTTGCTCGCCACGATGTCGCCCGGCCCGATATCGTCGCCGAAATGGTCGAGGCAGCCCTTCAGCGCCGGCGGCATGGCGCCGAGGTGGCCCGGCAGCGCCAGCCCCTGCGCCACCATCTCGCCCTCGGCGTCGCAGATCGACGCCGAGAAGTCCATGTTCGCCTTGACCAGGGTCGAGCGCGAGGTGCGCAGGACCGACACCATCATGTTGTCGGACACCATGACCAGAGCATTCTTGATCAATTCGAGGCGGATCGGGTCGATCGAAGCAGGGGTTGGCGCCGGTTTATCCATTGTAGACCCGCGTCAACCATCCCTCGTGCTCGCCGGTCTTGCCGCGGACGATATCGTCGAACCGCGCTTGGAGCTTTCTGGTGACCGGTCCCGGCGTCCCATGGCCGACCGGCCTGCCGTCGAAGGCCAGGATCGGCACGATCTCCTGACCGGTGCCGCAATAGAGCGCTTCTTCCGCGAGATAGAGTTCGGTCCGACCGACCGACCGCTCTTCCATCGCGATGCCGAGCGGACCCGCCATCTCCAGGATCGTCCCGCGCGTGATGCTCTCGAGGATGCCGCTGGTCACGTCGGAGGTGATGAACGTGCCGTCGCGCATCAAGAACAGGCAGCCGCCCGGTCCTTCGCTGACCGTGCCGTCGTCGTTCAGCAGGACCGCGCCGCCCACACCCTGCCTTTTGGCCTCGAGGCCGGCGAGCCGGCTGTTCAAATAGTTGCCGGACGCCTTTATGCGGGGCGGGCTGGCGTTCTCGGCGTTGCGACGCCAACTGCTGACGATGAACTTCTGTCCAAGCTCGAAGTCCGCGACGCGCGGGCGCGGGCGGCAAATCACCGTGCTGCCCAACGGGCCGGTCGCCGTCATCGACCCCCAATCGTCGACATAGACCTGAAGGCGGACATAGGTATCTTCGCGAAACTCGTTTGCCTTGAGCGTCGCGACGATATCGTCGGCGAACGCCTCGGGCGATGGCGGGTCGTCGAGTTCGAGCAGCGTCATCGAGAATTCCAGCCGCTTCAGGTGATCCGCCATTCGAAAGATCAGCAGATCTTTGATGTCGGATTTCCAATAGGAGCGAAATCCTTCGAACACCAAGGCCGCGAAGGTCAGGCCGGGCGCCATGACCGAGATCTTGGCGTCCTCGTAGGGCACGAGCCGGTTGTTCTGCGAGACCCACTTTATTTGGGATCGGCTGTCGTGAGTGGTCATCTTTCCCTGGCTTCCTTGGGTTGGAGCAATCTAGGCCATGTGCTCATGAACGGGCTCAACAAAGCCGCCATTTTGTCCGCTTATCAATAATTTTCGACCATGCGAGGCAACGGGCATTCAAAATCGGGTTTAGCCAAAGGCGGACCTCGGGATGAAGCTCGGAAGCCCGGGGTATCCCGAACGGCGTCGAGGGGCGAATTTCCGGTTGTTCCGCCGAGGGCCCCGCGGGTTATTGACTTTTCTACGGGAAATCCTCTACATACGCCGCATACGTTTTGCATTTGTTTCGTGTTATCTAAATAACCGGCACGCCGATTAGCTTAGTTT
>JASLSL010000348.1 GCA_030743445.1 Alphaproteobacteria bacterium | reverse complement strand
GCGGCGGTTGCCGCACTCAGGGTCGCGGCCGCGCCGGATTGCCGAATCCCGCCGCTCGCCGCATTGGCCAGCGGCGTGACCGAGAAGAAATTCACTGACAGCAGGCTGCCAGTTGAAATTTCTGACATTTCCTACAGCCTTACATACCGACTTCGCTGTCCGCTGACTGTCTACCCGTGGCGCTGCGGCGTCAAGGGGGATCGAAGTTTCTTGTGTCCACGCGCCGCTTGCGTCAGGTTGCGGCATCGGTGACCTTAGTCGCCCGCTCCTTTGCAGGTGGCAAAGGACCCAACCTTCTGGCCCAGCTTTTTGGATAGCACCTTGGCGATCAACGGACGTACACACCTGCCGCGACGAGCGGGGGCCAGCCTGTTCTTCCAATTGCCGCCGGGCGATTTGTTCGCGCGGCCCTGGTTCGATCGCACGACGTTCGCCCTGCTGAAGCGGCTCTATTTTCCGCTGGCCCGGCTTTGGGCCGCGGCGACCGCGGCCGACGGGGATTTGGACCGGTTCATCGAGGAAGCTGCCCTGGTGCGGCCGAGCGAACGCCAGCTGCGCGCCGCTCGCGCCGGGCTCGCCGCCATGGTGAGCGCCTGGCGGAATTACGAGGACTCCAGCGCGACCTGGAACCAAGTGTTCTTCGGCAACGACAGTGCCGACGACCGCAGCCTGGTCGAGACCGAACTCGCGCGCCGCCGGACGAGCCACACGCTGGTCTCGTGCCGCTCGAAATTCCGCCCGTTGCGCTTCGGCCAGAAAATCACCCTGGTGCGCTACGAAGTGCCGACCTTCGCCGCCTTGGAAGAGCGTTACGGCGATTGGCTCGACGATCCCGAGACCGCGTATCCCGCGCCCTCGCCGATGCCCGAGATCGAATGCTCGAAACAGGTGCCGAGCACCGAGGGCATGGTGTCGTGGCTGCGCTTTCCCGCCCCCGGCCGCGGGGTCGACGATACCGCCTGGGCCCGGATGCACGAGCCGGCGGATCGCCCCGACGCGCCGACATTGATCTACTGCCACGGGCTCGGCGAAGAGCAGGAGATGCGGCACAACTTCCTCGACGAGACCGCAGCCGCGGTGCGGCTCGGCCTGCGCGTCATCCGGCTCGAATCCCCGTGGCATAACCGGCGCATCGAAAAGGGTTATTGGAGCGGCGAGCCGATGCTCGGCCGTGCCCCGATGGGGGTGCTCGACTTCTTCGACGCGCAGATCGCCGAGATGGCGGTGTTGATCGGCTGGTGCCGCGATCGCTACAAGACGCCGGTCGCGGTCGGTGGACTCAGCATCGGCGGCATGTCGGCGCAGTTGCTCGGGGCGCGGGCCTTGCGCTGGCCCACGGCGCTGCGACCCGACGCGCTCTTCCTCGCCGGCACCAGCGAGGACATGTGGGAGGTCTGCTTCGACGGCGCGATCGGCCGCGCCGCCGGCGTCGGCGATGCCATCTGGGCCGCCGGGTGGACCGAGGCCGAACTGCAGCGCGTGCGCCAGCTGACCAATCCGTTCGGGCCATGCGCGGTCGAGCCGGCCAACATCGTCATGAAGCTCGGCCGGGTCGACACCGTGATGCCGTTCGACCGCGGCCGCAGCCTGGCCGAGCGCTGGAGCGTGCCCGAAGACAACCTGTTCATCCGCCGCCAGGGCCATTTCACGATCCCGATCGCGATGGTGCGCAACAGCCGCTCGCTGAACCGCCTGGCGGATATACTCCACCGCATGTGACCCGGGCCGGCCCGGCTATTGAGTTGCTCCGGTACCGGACTATATAGCGCGCCATGGATTTGCTCGGACTGGAAAAGCCGCCCAAGGATTGCCGTGTCGTCGTCGCGATGTCGGGCGGGGTCGATTCCTCGGTCACCGCCGCACTGCTGGCGGAGGCCGGCTACGACGTCGTCGGCGTCACCCTGCAGCTTTACGACCACGGGGCGGCGGTCGGCCGCAAGGGCGCCTGCTGCGCCGGCCAGGACATCCACGACGCGCGCAACGTCGCCGACCGCATCGGCATCCCGCACTACGTGCTCGACTACGAGAGCCGGTTCCGCGAGAGCGTGATCGACGACTTCGCCGACGCATATCTGCGCGGCGAGACGCCGATCCCCTGTGTCACCTGCAACCAGACGGTCAAGTTCCGCGACCTGCTCGCCACCGCCAGGGACTTGGCGGCCGACGCGCTCGCGACCGGGCACTACGTGCGCCGCGAGGCGGGGGCCGCCGGGCCCGAGCTGCACCGCGCCCGCGACCTTGGCCGCGACCAGAGCTATTTCCTGTTCGCCACCACCACGGCACAACTTGACTACCTGCGCTTTCCGCTCGGCGGCATGACCAAGGACGAAGTTCGCGACCTCGCCCGGCGCTTCGACCTGCCGGTCGCGGCCAAGCCCGACAGCCAGGACATCTGCTTCGTGCCACAAGGCTCCTACGCGCGCGTGATCGAGAGGTTGCGGCCCGAGGCGGCCGAGCCCGGCGAGATCGTCGACCTGGCGGGCGCGGTGCTGGGCCGCCACAACGGCATCGTCAACTTCACCGTCGGCCAGCGCCGCGGAACCGACATCGGCGGGCGGGCGCCGGACTCCGACCCGCTCTACGTGGTCCGCCTCGAGCCCGAGGAGCGCCGCGTCGTCGTCGGCCCCAGGGCGGCGTTGGCGGTCCACCGGATCGCGCTCGGCGAGGTCAACTGGCTTTGCGACGGGTCGCTCGGCGAAGAGTCGCCCGGCGACGAGGGCATCGAGCTAACGGTCAAGATCCGCTCGACCACAGAACCGGTCCCCGCGACCGTCCGCGGGATTGGCGATGGTGGCGCGGAGGTCGCCTTCGCCGCGCCCGAATACGGCATCTCCCCGGGCCAGGCCTGCGTGCTCTACGTCGGCGAGCGGGTCATGGGCGGGGGATGGATTTTGAGGGAGGACACACGATGACCGCGGAGCATTTCGAGAAACGCCTCGAGGGCAATCTGGAGCCGACACCAGGCGGCTCGACCTACGTCGATCCTAACGCGATCGAATGGCAGGACACCCAGTTCGAGGGCATCCGGATAAAGCCGCTCTACAAGGACGACGAGAAGGGCGAGCTGACCTGCCTACTGAAATGGGCGCCCGGCGCCAAGCTGCCGTTCCACAAGCACCCCCAGATCGAGCAATCCTACGTCATCGAGGGCTCGTTCCACGACCACGACGGCATCTGCCGCGCCGGCGAATATGTCTGGCGCAAGGCGGGTTCGATGCACGAGACCCACTCGGACGAAGGTTGCGTGATTTTCGCGGTCTACCGCGAGCCCAACGTGTTCTTTAGTTCAGCCGGGTTCGAGGCGAAATAGTGTCGCGCCACCCTTGAGCCGTCCCGCACTTTCCGCCTTAATAATCCCAACCGACACCGGCACTCACCAGGGAGGGCTTCATGGCCATGGAACTGATCAACCCGTGCGGCATCTTCGGCCGCGAGGACGCATCGCTCGCCGAGCGCAAGGGCTTGGCCGACGGCGCCACGATCGGGCTGTTCTCGAATCTCAAGAACAACGCGACCCTGTTTCTCGAGAACATCGGCGAGGGGCTGGCCGCGAAGTACGACGGCGTCGACTTCGTCCGGTTCGAGAAAATGGCCTCCGAACCGGGCCAGTTCGGCCAAGAATTCCTGGAGAAAAGCGACTTCGTCGTCGCCGCCTTCGCCGATTGAGGGTCCTGCACGTCGTGGTGTATCCATGACACGATCAGGCTCGAAAACCTCGGCATTCCGACCGCCACCGTCTGCACCGACGAGTTCTTCGCGCTCGCCAAGGCCGAGACCGAATGCCTCGGCATGCCGGGGCTGCCGCTCGTCATTGTCGCGCATCCGGTCGCCAAGCTCGACCCGGACGGGGTCGCCGAAATCGCAGCCGGCGCCGTCGACGAGGTGATCCGCATATCCCAGACCGACCCGGTTGAGCTCCAGGCCGAGTTCAAGGCGAAGCCGCTGCCGACCCACAACCGGTTGCGCTACCACTCGATGTTCGAGGGCAACTACAACGCGCCCGACGCCCCGGTGAGCTTCAAGGGGCCGGACGCATCCGAGGCGATCAACAAGCTCCTCTACAACCGGGGTTGGACCGACGGGCTGCCGATCGTCCCGCCGACGCCCGAGCGCTACGAGAAGATGCTGGAGGAGAACGGCCTCCATGCCGACGAGGAGATCGGCCTGGTCGAGCCGCGGCTCGGCATGGCCACCGTCGGCAAGGTCGCGGCCAACGCGGTGATGGCCGGCTGCGAGCCCGAGCACCTGCCGGTGGTGCTCGCCGCGGTCCGCGCCATGATCCAGGAGCCGATGAACCTGAAGGCAATCCAGACCACGACCCATCCCTGCACCGTCGGGCTGATGGTCAACGGGCCGATCACGGAAGCGCTCGACATCAACGGCGCCTACAACGCCTTCGGCCAGGGGGTGATGGCGAACGCGGTGATCGGCCGTGCGGTGCGCCACGTGCTGATCAACGTCGGCGGCGCCACGCCGGGAATCCTCGACCGTGCCACCGCCGGCACGCCGGCCAAGTACTCGTTCTGCTTCGCCGAGAACGAAGCCGAGAGCCCGTGGGACCCGCTGCATGTCGAGCGCGGCTTCAAGCCGGACCAAAGCACGGTCACGGTGATGGGCTGCGAGGGCCCGCACAACGTCAACGACCACTACGGCATCACCGCCGAGGAGGTGCTGCTGACCATCGCCGGGGTGATGGCGACGCCCGGGGCCAACAACTCCTACCTCGACGGCGAGATCATGGTGGCGATCGGGCCCGAGCACGCCGAGATCGTGGCGAATGGCGG